>CAJUFM010000081.1 GCA_910585745.1 uncultured Eubacterium sp.
GGGCGGATTGGGAACTTTCATCCGTTAGCGACGTGCGCCGCAAGGCGCACTTTGAAACAGCATCTCACAAAGTTATGCTATAAAACTTGCGAGATGCTGTTTTTTTATTTACGAAAAGCCACTTTCAGCAGAATTGGTGTTACAACAGTAGTGATGACCACCGTAATGATAATCGGTCCGTACAGCTCCTGCGTCATCAGCCCGACAGCCATTCCTTTACTGGCAACAATCAGCGCCACCTCTCCACGGGAGACCATTCCCACTCCGATCTGAAGGCATTCTCGGTTAGAATACTTCATAGCTTTTGCCCCCAAACCACAGCCGATGACCTTACTTACCACTGCCACAAGACAGAGCAAAACTGCAAATAGGATAATCCTTCCGGACATCTCAGGAAGCACTACTTCCAGACCGATACTGGCAAAAAAGATGGGAGACAAAAACATGTAGGAAACTGTCTCAAACCTTTTGCTTATGTACTGAATCTTCGGACTGACAGAGATGGCAAGTCCTGCCACATAAGCTCCAGTAATATCAGCTACATTGAAAAAATACTCGGAACAAAAAGCAAACAGCAGGCAAAAAGCAAATGCAATAATTCCGTAACGGCGGTATGGCTCGTGTTCGACATTTGTCCATTTGTAATAAAGCTTTCCTCCCCCAAAGGCTACCACAAAGGCAAAGATGAAGAACAATACTATTTTCAGAAGCACCATCCAGATACTAGGACCTCCCTGGCCGCCTTCGCCGCCAGTACCAAGGGTTGTTATGATGGTCAAGGCGATGATACCCAGCACATCATCGATCACAGCAGCACCCAGGATCGCATTTCCTGCATCGGTATTCAGTTTTCCCATCTCCCGCAGCGTCTCTACCGTTATACTCACAGAAGTAGCTGTGAGGATCACTCCGATAAAAATATTGCGGTACATCACCAGATCAGCAGCTGCACCGCCGCCATCCGTGAAAAAGTACGCCACCAGATAGCCACCCAGGCATGGTACGACCACACCCATCAGAGCAATGACCAGAGAAGCCAGACCGCTCTTTTTCAGTTTCTGGATATCGGTTTCAAGCCCTGCTGAAAACATAAGAACGATGACGCCGACTTCCGATAGGTTCCCGATCATGCTCTGGGATTCTACTCCTGCCAGAAGTACCGAAGAGAGATTCAGGCAGGCAGGACCGATGATAAGACCTGCCACAAGAGCACCCACCACCTGGGGCATGTGGAATTTCTTGGTCACAAGCCCAAGACATTTTGTACTGATCAGTACGAGCGCAATAAACAATAAGTACCCATATTCTTCCATATTTCTTCCTCCTTATTTCAAACCAAACCCATTTTATACCCCTTTTTACCAAAAATCAATATAAAAATAGAATTGATTTTCCAGGGAAAACCAATTCTATTTATTATACTTTTCTTTTTTAAAATTTGGGCAAAAAAACTTAATTTTGTTAAGCTATTTCTGATCTTTACTCAAACTCCGGGGATCCAGTTTTTACTTTTTCAAACTCTGCTAATATTTCCTGGGATGGAGCTTTGGTCGCAAGGCTGAAAATAACAATGCACACAAGACTTACCGCAAAGCCTACAAGAAGAGAGTAGATTCCTGTCACATTACAAAGTTTCTCCCCATGGATCAGCGGAATGTAATCCCAGATGAGCACCGTAAGTCCGCCGGAAAGAATCCCCGCAACCGCCCCGGCAAAGTTTGTCCTTCTCCAGAACAGCGAACAGACTACCACAGGACCAAAAGCGGAACCAAGTCCTGCCCAGGCATCCGACACCAGCCCCATAATGCTGCTGTCTGGATCCCATGCGATCAGAAAAGCAAGAACTGCCACGATCATTACTGTGATACGGCTGACCTTGAGAACCGTCTTATCGGAAGCATCCGGTTTTACCACATTTTTATAAATATCTTTCGACACAGAAGAAGCACAGACTAAAAGCTGGGAGTCCGCCGTAGACATGATCGCCGCAAGTATGCCACAGAGGAAGATTCCTCCGATAAAGGGAAGTGCCAGGTTTACATTGAATACCTTATTGATCATATCTATAAATACGCTTTCCGATGATGTATTCCCATCTGCCCCCAATACCACGGGAGCCAGGAAAGCCCGTCCCACCACGCCGATCACGCAGGCGAAAATAAGGGAAATAAATACCCAGATAATAGCGATCACACTGGATTTCTTCAGTTCTTTCTCACTTTTTACCGCCATGAACCGGACAAGGATGTGGGGCATTCCACAATAGCCAAGACCCCATGCCAGCTGGGACAGAATCTCCACAAATGAATATGGCTGATCCGTCGCCCCATTGTAAAAAAGACTCATATAATGGTCATAGTTCACCACACCCGTTGACTGGATGCTCTGCACAAAATCACTGCTGACAAATCCATATGCCACGATGGGAACCACAAGAAGCCCTACCAGCATAAGCATACCCTGGATAAAATCGGTGGTGCATACCGCCAGGAAGCCCCCCATAAAGGTATAGACCAGGATCACCGCTGCACCGATAGCGAGGGAAACATGATAATCCACGCCAAATACCGTATTAAACAGCTTTCCTCCGGATGCCAGTGCGGAAGCTGTGTACACCAGGAAAAAGACGACGATCACCAGAGATGAGATACTGAGGAGCACCTTTTTCTTATCATGATACCGATTTTCCAGAAATTCCGGAAGCGTCAGGGAATTCCCTGCCACGATAGTATATCTTCTGAGGGGTTTGGAAATGAACAGCCAGTTTGCCACCGTTCCCAGGAACAAACCGATGGCGATCCACGCCTGCCCGGTACCCATGGCATAGATGGAACCCGGAAGCCCCATAAGCAGCCATCCGCTCATATCCGACGCCTGGGCAGAAAGTGCCGCCACCCATCCATTGAGCCCGCGTCCTCCCAGAAAGTAGTCTTCTGTACTTTTGGTCTTTTTCATCGAATAAACACCGATCCCGACCATCAGAAGCAAATATGCTGCAAATGCAGACAATACAATAATAGAATCTGTTGACATATTATCCTCTTTTCTGCGCCGCTTTTTGTGCATAAAGCAACTTTGTGCCAAGCAGCGCGCAGACACAAAATGCTGTGTGAAAAATATGCTGTCAGGCTTATTTTTCACACTGATCCTCCATTCATACGTATGTATTTCACTGTTTATCCTTAAAAAAACAAACAACTATGAACATTCTACCATATCCGGGGATTTTATGCTATACTAACTTTAGGATACCAGGGTCTCAAGGTCAAAATGTCCTTCATGCCTGCATGATAGGGCATTTGACATTGAGACCCGCCAAACATGAGAAAGTAGCGATTTACGCTGTAAATCAGCGAATTTTGGATGTTTGAAGAAAAGGAGGTTTTATCGTATGGAGCGATTTGTTGATCTAATACACAATAAAAAAATAGGAAGAGAACTATCCGATACGGATATTCAGAATATGGTACGCGGCTACTGTGAGGGCAGTATCCCGGATTACCAGATGTCCGCCATGCTTATGGCGATCTGCTTCAACGGCCTTTCCGACCGGGAACTTACCACACTGACACTGGCGATGAGAGACTCCGGTCAGATCAACGACCTGTCCACCATCTCCGGAATCAAGGTGGATAAGCACAGTACTGGCGGCGTCGGCGACAAAACAACTCTGATCATCGGTCCCGTTGCTGCAGCATGCGGCATTCCCATCGCGAAAATGAGCGGGCGAGGACTAGGATTCACTGGGGGCACCATCGACAAACTGGAATCCATCCCCGGCTTCCGGACTGATCTTTCCACAGAGGATTTTTTCCATGCTGTACAGCATACCGGGATCTGCCTGAACGGCCAGACCGGAGAACTGGCGCCCGCCGACAAGATGATCTATGCCCTGCGGGACGTGACTGCCACCGTTGACAGCATCCCCCTGATCGCCGCCTCTATCATGAGCAAAAAACTGGCAGCGGGCAGTGATAAGATCCTGCTGGACGTAACTACAGGAAATGGTGCCTTTATCAAAGATTACCAGCAGTCCCTGGAACTCGCCCGCAAAATGGTGACCATCGGTACGCAGGCAGGAAAAACCACAGTAGCACAGCTGACCTCTATGGATGAACCCCTTGGCTTTGCCATTGGCAATAATCTGGAGGTAAAAGAAGCCATCCATGCCCTTCATGGTGATGGTCCTGCAGACCTGATGGAAGTATGTTATTGTCTCGCCTCCCACATGATCTCCCTGGGAAAAGAGATTTCTGTAGAGGATGCCAGAGTACAGGCAGAAGATGCCATCCACAGCGGCTGCGCCTGGAACACCTTCCTCGCCATGGTTCGTGAACAGGGCGGTGATACTTCCTTTATAGAACACCCGGAACGTCTGCCACAGGCAGCTGTTATCTACGAATACAAAGCTGCCCGCTCCGGCTATATCACTGCCATGGATACCGAAGGCTTTGGCACTGCCGCCGGGATCCTTGGAGCCGGGCGAAGCAGAAAAGAGGACAACATCGACGTTTCCGCTGGCATTGTCCTCTGCCATAAAGTCAATGATCATATAGCCGAGGGAGACACCCTTGCCCATCTCCACACCTCCTCTCTGGAACTCGCCCAGGCTGCCGCTGGAAAGCTGGACAGTTGCTATCAGTTCGGGGAGAGTCCTGTGGAGGCAATACGGCTAATCGGAGATGTTGTGAAGTAGCAGGGATTCTTCCTGCCATTTTTTCATCTTGAGCTTCTTTTTGAACTTCTAAAGCACCACTTTGTTCTGGGGATCAGCTTCTGATTGAGTTTTAGGGCTGTTCCCTCTCTTTTCATATTTATATTTTCTATATCTCCCTGTGCACTGATCTAAATATTATCAGAACAAGACGCTACTTCCCGTATGGTCTCCACTGGCTCCCCGGTCAACTCACTGATCTTTTCCGGCGACAGACCTCTCTCCAGCATGCCTGTCAAAAGATTACGCCCCCATGCAGCTCCTTCCTCCCTGCCCTCTTCCCTCACTGTCGCCATATGTAGTTCTTCATCATATTCAAATATGCTCATCTGAATCACCTCCGCCCGGTTAGCTCTCAGAAATTCTTCCAGGATTCCTTCCCCTATGCATTCTGATACTGCCCTCTCCACTGCTTCCTGGAAATCCATCTCCCGGCTGTAGCTCCGGACCCGCTCCACGTACTTCATGTAGTCATGCAGGGAACGGCATTTTCCTAATAGTTCCTCATTGTTTCCTGGATTGATGTTCAGCTGGAGTACTGTCAGTTCCAGGCCAGCTTCTTCCGTCTGCTGGTAAAAGGATTCCGACAGGCGCAGGATCTTCCTCTCCGGCTGTTCTTCTGTCCCGTTGTAAAATACAACAAAACGCGGTGACGGAATCTGGATTCTTTTTCCCGAATACAGGTCTCTTTTTTCTTTCTGGATCATTTTTTCATATAGCTTTGCTATGTAGAACAGGTCGCGTAGCGGCATGTTAGGATTTACCGTGGACTGGTGCTCATACAGGTTCAGCCGCAGGTCCACCACGCAGGATACATCATTTTTCATGGACATGTACACAGCGTTTTCCAGCCCCGCCGCCTCCAGCTCTTCCGGATTTGTGTACTGTGTATCATTTACCGCGTTGTACAGCTCCAGGAGTTCTGACTTGTCCCGGTACAACAGCCGGAATACGGTGTCTCTGTAGTTTCTCTGTGCTGGCATTCCAGAATTCGGATCTTCCGGTATTTCTTTTCTTTTTTTCATCTGCCCTCCGTTCCACAGAGGACCGTTTTCTCTCATTTTCAAACAACCTCTCTGCTTTTTTGATTTTTGGGAATCAAGCATTGACGTTCTTTGAGAATGAAAGATTTTCAGATATAAAGAATAGTAATGCTTTTTATTACCGTAACATACAGGTATGGTTTTGTCAACCGGATTGTTTAGTTTTGTTCAATTTTTTTGTTATATGGAACTACAAATGGCAAAAACCATCTCCTCTGTCACAGCAAGTTTTTCATAACTGGGTGTGCAGAAAGAGATGGTTTTTTCTTCCATATTTATATTCCCGTGAAATTCATTTTCCCACTATTTCTTAATCTTAATCTTTTTCATGTTGCTCCATGCCCCATAGACTTTCTTTTTCCCCTCCAGACGGTATGCCTGGACGCGGAAATAGTAGGTTTTTTTCTTTTTCAGCTTCTTAATGACGGCCTTATTTTTTGATACCAGCTTCTGTTTTTTGCCCTTCCACTTCTTTGAAGTACTGTAACAGATCTGGTAGCCTTTCGCTCCGGTGAGTTTTTTCCAGGAGACTGTCATGGTGTGCTTTTTCTGTTTGAGTTTCAGGGCGGATACTTTTCCAATCGCGGCTTTTCCCGGATCAGACGAAACAGGCGTCACGGATGCTCCCGGCTTTTCCGTGTTATCGGGCTGGGCTGTCTTTCCTGGTGCCACTGTCTCCTGTGGTTTCTGCGTGGTTTCTGGTGTCGGTGACGGAGTAGCTGCTCCCGGCTTTTCCGTATTATCGGGCTGGGCTGTCTTTCCCGGTGCCACTGTCTCCTGTGGTTTCCGCGTGGTTTCTGGTGTCGGCGACGGAGTAGCTGCTCCCGGCTCTTCCACTTTACCATCCGAGGTCACGGTACCGGCGCATGACCAGCTTGAGGTAGATGATAGATTTAAATGCAAAGCCGGCCGGGCGGCGAGAATATTGGAGATGACATTGCAGCCATCCGTATCGACATATCCATAGTAATCCACGTAGGAAGCGCTACTACTATAAGTGCCCGGCGACCGGAGCCACCAATACCCGTTCCCCGCGCACTCCTCAGATGTGCTTGTCCATGCTCCCTGCCCTTTCGCAAAAGCAGTATTCAAGACCCTTCTGCTTTCCGCATAGACACCCCTGGAAGAATTAAACCCATACTGCGGATTTGTCACCTCGTCGATAGACAACAGATACACCTTGTCCGAAGTATTATTTCCTCCATCAGTTCCATAATCGGAATTGTCATCATTCACAACATTTGTAGTCTTTATTGCTGACTGTTCAGCCGCAGAAAATGCATTGTTAAGGAAGTTACTATCACTATAGTCCTTCCCGTCCTTGTTTATTTCTCCCCCATAGCCGTTTAGCCAGCTACGCATCGTACAGTTCTCCCAGGTGACACTTGTATCTGTATCTGTATCATTATACTTCTGGCAGTCCAGGTTTTTATCCGCCAGCAGAAACGCATCATCTCCATCTACTGACAGCACCCGCCACTTAATCGGCTGCTTCGCATCATTTTTATCCGCTTTTCCGTCTCCATTCGTATCCTCCTGCCAGTAATTCCCAAACCAGATACACTCCCATTCAGCCACGTCATCCGAGAGAACGGTACCAGCATATGACCAGCTGGAGGCAGATGATAGATTCAAATGCAAAGCCGGCCGGGCGGCGTCACAATCGCTGTTCACATAGTGACCATACGCATTGACGTATCCATCGTAATCCACGCGGGAAGCGTTATCACTAATATCGCCCGGCGACCGGAGCCACCAAACATCTACACTTCCAGCACTCCCCATGTCCCCTGAATTAATCTCCCCTCCACCTGCCACATAGGCTGTATTTACTGCCTGCCTTGTACTGTCACTGTCATCAGAAGAATTAAACCCATACACCGGATCCGTCACCTCGTCGATGGACAGCAGATACACCTTGTCTGATGTATCCTTTCCGCCCTCTGTACCGAACTCAGGATTGTCATGATTCACTACGTTAGTCGTCTTAACTGCTGTCTGCTCTTCTGACGAAAATGCTTGGTCCAGAAAGTTAGTGTCACTATAGTCCCTGCCATCTTTATTCGCTTCCGCCCCGTAGCCGTTCAGCCAGCTGCGCATCGTACAGGTCTCCCAGGTGACGTCTGTATCTGTATCATTATACTTCTGGCAGTCCAGGTTTTTATCCGCCAGCAAAAATACATCGTCGCCCTCCACCGACAGCACCCGCCACTTGATGGGGGTCTTATCATCCTTTTTGTCGGCTTTTCCGTCTCCGTTAGTGTCTTCCTGCCAGTAGTTTCCAAACCAGATACAGTCCCAGGTGGTGATGCCGTTTTCTGTGGTTGGGTTTTTCAGTTCCTTCTTCCCGGCGGATCCCGGCGCTACTTCCTGAGTGGTTTTGAGAATGCGGGGATTCCGGAGCGCAGGCTGTTCCGCCGCCCGGCTCTTTGTCACTGTTCCAAGGGGCAGAAGACCTGCCAGCAGGGCTCCTGTCAGAAGCAGGGCTGTCTGCCTCCGAAAAGAAAATTTTCTTTGTCTGTCTTTGATCATGGTATGTTTCCTCCTCTTATTCTATTTTCTAGTGGCTACTTCTTAATCTTGATCTTTTTCACGCTGCTCCATGCCCCATAGACTTTCTTTGTCCCCTCCAGACGGTAAGCCCGGACACGGAAGTAGTAGGTTTTTTTCTTTTTCAGCTTCTTAATGACGGCCTTATTTTTTGATACCAGCTTCTGTTTTTTGCCCTTCCACTTCTTTGAAGTACTGTAACAGATCTGGTAGCCTTTCGCTCCGGTGAGTTTTTTCCAGGAGACTGTCATGGTGTGCTTTTTCTGTTTGAGTTTCAGGGCGGATACTTTTCCAATCGCGGCTTTTCCCGGATCAGACGAAACAGGCGTCACGGATGCTCCCGGCTTTTCCGTGTTATCGGGCTGGGCTGTCTTTCCCGGCGCCACTGTCTCCTGTGGTTTCTGCGTGGTTTCTGGTGTCGGTGACGGAGTAGCGGATGCCGATGGCTGGGGCCGGCTTCCCTGCTTCCGGAGCTGGATGCTGTTATTCCAAAGGGTATATTCATCCGCCTTCTGGGTTACTTCACAGTGAAGATAGCGATCCCCGGTCTGGATATTTACCGTTGACGATTCCCAGGCTTCTGCTAGGGAAATAGTTTTCTTCTCTCCCGGGGCTAGTGTTCCTATATTTCCGCTCTGGAGAAGAATTCCTGTTTCATCCCCGTCTTTCACTTCCAGCTTTATTTCTTCGGCAGGGCAGTCCGAAAGATTTGTGATACAGACCGTATCCTCATCTACGGAGGTGATCTCCAGATCTGCCGCATTGGTTTCCAGTTCCAGTGTTTCCGATGTCTGATCAGCAGAAGCAAACGGCTCTCCGGCGGACACACTGGCACAGATACCGCCCTCTGCCAGTTCTTTGGGAATCCGTACCGAAAGGTGTTTTTCAAGGACTTCTCCCGGTTTCATACAGGCGGATACGACTTCCTCGTGAAGAACATTTCCGCCAGCATCTGAAATCGTCACTTTTACCTGGGTCAATTCTGTTGTTCCCGTGTTGGCGACACTCACAGCGATATCATTGTCCCCTCCCGGAACAAAGCTGAGAATGTCATAGGCGAGGTCCGTTACCTCTGCCTGATTTCTTGACAGTTCTTCCTTTGATTTCAGCACCGTCAGTCCATAGGGACTTTCCGCTTCCAGAGAATCATCTACCGCCTGCAGCGTATAGGACAGCAGTAGTTCGCCGTCCGCCTGCTTCAACAGGCTGAAACCGCCTATATAACCTCCTTCTGCCGTAACTGCCACCGGTCTTCCTGAAACCGCTGTTTCCTTTTTATAGATCTCGCTCTTAAAATTATCCTGTTCTGTCCAGTATACCGTATCATCCAGTACCCGGTAAGAGGTGGTGCAGGCAGTTCCCAGGGAAACCGCAGATCCATTCTCCCAACGGTGCAGCATGCCATCCAGTCGGAAATACATCTGCCCGTCAAATATCTTTACACTGTCTGCCTTTCCTGTGAGGGTCTCACAGGGAGTCCCATCCAGATATAACTTGCCCTCTTTTATGTAAGCAAACCTGACCGTTCCGTCTTCTTCCCACATACAGAACTCCTGAACCGCGCCGGTTACTGAGCAGACCTCGCTTTTTTCTTCCCCTTCCGTACCAGAGAGACTGCTTTTATAAAACACCGTATTCCCGCTGTTTAAAAGCACATCTCCCCCGCTGTTTTCCGCCCACGCTGCCGTGAGAGACGTTCCGTCTGCCACAAAATCATATCCATATTTCCATGTCGGTTTTTCTCCAGATATCTCCCCCAGACGAACCGGTGTTCTGAAACGGCCAAGGTCGGTGTCAAAGGTTGCCACATACAGATCCATGGATTCCAGAATCTCCTTTTCAGCCATCTGCTCCGTCACCGGCTGCCGGCTGTTCTCATAAAGGACATAGGCTTCGCCTCCGTACACGCACAACTTACCTGCCGTGTCCAGATTTGTATTGGCATTTACCGGTTTTCCGCTGCTCCATGTGCCGTCTTCGTACAGACGGTACATCAGCTTTGCCTGTCCCTTCGCCCCCTGCAGGGTGTCATCCAGATAGGTCATCAGAATCCTTCCGTCGGGAAGCTGTAGCATCTCCGGCTTGGCATTTTCGTATACGAGAGACTGTTCTGCCCCGTCCACGGCACCGGAGGCATAACGCCGGATCTCACCGACTTCCTCTCTGGTGGGGGAATCGCTCCGCTCGTACTCCATCACAATATTCCGCTTTTCCACCTTCCCCAGCTCCGGATAGAGTTCCATCCGGGGAAGGTCAAAATCATAACCCCCGCTCAATCCTGGTATAACCGTATCCACTTTTACAAATAATTTCCCTGTCAACCACGCACTGACACACTCCTCAAAGGACTTCCACGGAATCTGGACTTTCCCGCCGATCTCCCCTTCGAGACCGCCTTTGACATCCACAACCACCGCATCCGCTCCCAAGGCAATGCTCGGTTTGATGGTAAGTCCCAGTTCCCCCTGAACCTGGATCGTTTTCGTATTTTCGGTGGTGAGGGTGAGTTTTCCGTCAACGGAACCACCCACGCCAAACTCCGAGTACACGATCCACCAGAGGGGGGTCTTCACCTTCCCGGAAGCTTCCAGTCCTGCCATGACACCGCCCTCAACCAGCCGGACCGGTTTGTCGTTTTCATCCAGCTCCAGTTTGATATAACCGGCAGAGTTTCCGCTGACCTTAAATGCCACCTCACCGTCGATCTTCTTTAATTTGCCCCGGAGTTTTGAAAAACGGTTCCAGAGTTTTGTCGTATCTACCTTCCCGCCACAGGCTTTCACCAAGGATTTGACTTCCTGATAGGATTCCCTCCAGTAAGCATCATCGGGGTCAGCTTTTACGGATGCATCCCCGCCTCCTTCCAATCCCAAGAGTACTTCCGCGGTATGGTTTTTATGGTCGATGTTGATCTGTGTGTTGTTGAACACTGGAAGGGACATTCCGATTTTGGTCTGAAACAGATTGAAGCGGTTTCCCGCAATGTTTAGCTCCGGTCCTTTTAATTCCGCACTTCCCAGATCATCCAAGTTCGGAAGAGCAGCGGTGATGTTTTCTGCCGCCTGAGCCTCCGGTGATCTGGGTGTGGCTGTGGGCTCAGGGCGCCATGTAAAAAGCGGTTCGTCTGTCTGTGACGGCTCTACTGTAGCCTCCGGTGATCTGGGTGTGGCGGTAGGATCCGGACGCCAGGTAAAAAGCGGTTCCTCTGTCTGAACCGGCTCTACTGTAGCCCCCGGCGTCGGGGGCACTGTCCCGGTCTCTCCCCCTTCCGAGGTTACGGTACCAGCGTATGACCAGCTTGAGGCAGATGATAGATTTAAATGCAAAGCCGGCCGGGCGGCATTATCATAATCGTTGACACTGCCGCCATTCGTATAGACACCTCCACTGTAAAGCACGACGGAAGCGTTAAAACTATTGCTGCCCGGGGACCGGAGCCACCAAGACCCGTTCCCCGCGTACTCCTCAGATGTGCTTGTCCATGCTCCCTGCCCTTTCGCAAAAGCGGTGTTCAAAGCTCTTCTGCTTTCCGCATAGTTACTCCGGGAGGAATTAAACCCATACTCTGGATTCGTCACCTCATCAATGGACAGCAGATACACCTTGTCTGATGTATCCTTTCCGCCTTCCGTGCCATAACTAGGATTGTCATTATTTACTATATTTGTAGTCTTGATTGCTGACTGTTCAGCCGCAGAAAATGCATTGTTAAGGAAGTTACTATCACTAT
>CAJUFM010000082.1 GCA_910585745.1 uncultured Eubacterium sp.
CCATCCATCGCCAGGTGTGTGGCAAAATATTATTCGGAAGAAGAGATGCCCATCCGTCTTTCTTATGCGGGAAATACTTTTATTCACCGGCGGGGGTATCAGGGGAAGCTCTCGGAGATCGCCCAGATCGGTGCCGAGCTTATGAATGATTCCAGTTCCGATGCGGATGCCGAGATGATTGTCATGACCGTAGAATGTCTCGCCAAGTCCGGCCTGAAGGAATTTAAGATCGATGTGGGACACGCGGGATTTATCCGTGGCCTGATGGAAGAGTCGGGATTTTCTGCCGGAGAGATTCAGGAATATAAGCGTCTTATCGCCAATAAGAACAGTTTTGGCGTGCAGGAAATGATCGAGAGGAAGGATCTTTCTTCCCGGCTAAAGGAACTGCTGATCCAGCTTCCAGATCTCTTTGGCGCAGAAGAGACACTGGCCTATGCCAGGGAGAGGGTGAACCATCTGGGAGCGCTGGAGGCACTGCAGCGTCTGGAGACCGTTCAGGAGATTCTGGGAATCTACGGACTGGAGGGGAGTGTGACCTTTGATCTGGGAATGCTCAGTCATTACGATTATTATACAGGGATTATTTTTAAAGCATATACATACGGAACCGGAGAAGCGATCGTCACCGGTGGGCGCTATGACAGGCTGATTGAGCAGTTTGGCAAAAAGTCGCCAGCGGTAGGGCTTGCCATCGTTTTAGACCAGCTTATGAATGCTCTCGCCAGCCAGCAGGCGGAGATTCCCACAGAGACGGATGGCATTCTGATCCTATACCGTTCCGCTGACCGCAAAGAGGCGGTTCATCTGGGAAACCGTTACCGGAATGAGGGCCGCCGGGTGATGCTGATGCGCAGGGAGGCAGAGAAAGAGCTGGAGGTATACCGCAGCTATGCGTCAGAGAATCAGATTTCCAGCATTGTCTATGTGGAAGACGGCCAGACAAAAACGATCGATCTATGACAGATTCAGGATGGAGGAAGGTATGAAATATTTAACGATTGCACTGGCAAAGGGAAGACTTGCCAAGCAGACACTGGCATTACTGGAGCATACGGGCATTACCTGTGAGGAGATGAAGGACAAAGATACGAGAAAACTGATCTTTGTCAATGAGGAGCTGGGACTGAAATTTTTCCTTTCCAAGACTTCGGATGTGCCTACATATGTAGAATACGGCGCTGCGGATATCGGAGTGGTGGGAAGCGATACCATTCTGGAAGAGGGGCGTAAGATTCTGGAGGTTCTGGATCTGGGACTTGGAAAATGCCGTATGTGCGTGGCAGGTCCGGCATCTGCCAGAGAACTTTTGAAAAAAAATGAGATCATCCGGGTGGCTTCCAAATATCCGAAGATTGCCAAGGATTATTTTTACAATAAAAAACATCAGACCGTGGAGATCGTGAAACTGAATGGTTCTGTGGAGCTGGCACCCATTGTTGGACTCTCCGAGGTGATCGTAGATATCGTGGAGACCGGGTCTACCCTGAAGGAAAACGGTCTGGAGGTATTGGAGGAGATCTGTCCACTGTCGGCGAGAGTGGTTGTCAATGAGGCGAGCATGAAGATGCAGCGGGAACGGATCACAAAGATCGTAAAAGATTTGAAGCAGGCATTGAACGAATAGAAAGGAGAGGGCGATGATGAGACGGATCAGACTGGACGATGCATCCATGGAAAATATTTTGGAAAGTCTGCTGAAACGCAGTCCGAACCAGTATGACACCTATCAGGATACGGTAAACGAGATTTTAAATGAAGTAAAGGAAAAGGGAGATGAAGCCCTGTTCCGTTATACAAAGAAATTTGATAAAGCAGAGATCACAGAAGACAATATCCGTGTGACCGGGGAAGAGATCCAGGAGGCCTACGCACAGGTAGAGACATCCCTGGTAGAAGTTATGAAAAAATCGCTGGCAAACATTCAGGATTTTCATAAAAAACAGCTTCGCAACAGCTGGATCGAGACGCGAGAGAACGGCGTGATCCTGGGACAGCGCATCACGCCCTTAGAGAGTGTTGGCGTATATGTGCCAGGAGGAAAAGCAGCATATCCTTCCAGCGTGCTTATGAACATCATTCCTGCCCAGGTGGCAGGAGTGGAACGCATCGTTATGGTGACGCCTCCTGGAGCGGATGGAAAGGTAAATCCTGCCACTCTGGTAGCGGCGGACTTAGCAGGAGCCACAGAGGTATACAAAGTGGGAGGGGCTCAGGCAGTGGCTGCCCTTGCCTATGGCACCGCCTCCATCAAAAAGGTGGCAAAGATCTGTGGACCGGGAAATATATTTGTGGCGCTGGCGAAAAAGAGCGTATACGGACATGTGAGCATTGATTCCATCGCAGGTCCCAGTGAGATCCTTGTACTGGCAGACGAGACAGCGAATCCCCGGTATGTGGCGGCGGATCTTTTATCCCAGGCAGAACATGATGAACTGGCTTCTGCCATCCTGGTGACCACCAGTGAAGAGCTGGCAGTGAAGGTGGAAGAAGAGATTCAGGAATTTTTGAAGACCTTGAGCCGTGCGGATATCATTCGGAAGTCACTAGAGAATTACGGATATCTCCTGGTGGCGGATTCCATGTCTGACGCCATACGGGTGGCCAACGAGATCGCCTCGGAGCACCTTGAGATCCTGACGAAAAATCCTTTTGATACCATGACAAGGATAAAAAATGCAGGGGCGATCTTCCTCGGAGAATACAGTAGCGAACCCCTGGGGGATTATTTTGCGGGACCGAACCATGTACTTCCCACTAATGGCACCGCCAAATTTTTCTCACCGCTGAATGTGGATGATTTTATCAAGAAATCCAGTCTGATCTCCTATTCCAGAGAGGCCCTGGAGCCGATCCACAAAGACATCATCCAGTTTGCCAAGGCGGAGCAGCTGACGGCACATGCCAATTCCATTGCTGTACGCTTTGAGGATTGATGGGGCTTATCTCAAGACATTAGAAAATTAAGGGCACCGATAGGATTTTCGGTGCCCTTTTCCAATAGACAGATCAATCCCCGGATCGTCTCCGCCGTCTCTTCTTCGGTAGAAGGGACAATGGTGTTATCCAGTTTAACCGTTAAGATGATCAATACGATTTCAGCCAGGGCGGCGGGATGGTCAAAAGTGATATCTCCGGACTCTATGCCCTGCTGAATGATGGACGTCAGCACCGGTTTTAATTCCGTCACCATATAGTTCAGATATTTTTGGTGAAGGAACGCCCACTCCGTACCAGTTTCCAGCGCAGAGACCGAGGCATCCTGGCGGATAAATTCTGCCGAAGAGCTGCGGCATGCCTGAAAAAGCATTGCCATCCGCGTGAACGGGGGAATCTCCTTCTGGGTGGCGAGATTTTTTGCCAGCTCCAGGGGCTTTTTATAATTACGTTCTATTAATGCATCTAGGATCTCTTCCTTCGAGGAAAAATAATAATAAATACTCCCTTTTCCAATTCCGGCGGCCTGGGCGATCTCCCGGACCGTGATCGCCTGCATGTCCCTGCTGGCCAGCAGTTCTTCCAGCGCATCTAATATTTTCTCATATTTCATAGGTTCTGGCATGGTCAATTTCCTCCGATTGTTACTGATAAATCAAAGTATATCATATTTCTGAAAAAAATGTCAGCTTAAAAATACACGAAAAAAAGCTTAATAATACTCCCGCCCTATCCATACAGTGTATAAGGGAACTGGGATACCGTATGGAAGTGGAAACAGAAGAATTGCAATGGATCATAAGGGGGCTATCGGTTAATACCGATTTTTAAGCTAACGCTAATTTATATCCTGTTTTCCCGCTGAGCGGAAAAAATTTCCTAAATTTTTTGAAATGAGTTGACCGCTGGTCGAAAAAGTGTTATTGTAAATTTGTAATAGAGTTGACCGCTGGTCGAAAAAGAAAGGAAAATGTAGAAAAATGACCTATGCAGATTTTTTTGCTCTGGTAAAAGAGCAGTTTATGGGAGCCGATGTCAGTGATGTCACAGAGCATTTAGCTTATCAGTTCAATATCACGGGCGAGGCGGAAGGAATTTTTTATGTAGAGGTAAAAGAGGGGCAGCTGTATGTAGAGCCCTATGAATATTTTGACCGGGATGCCATGTTTACAGCTTCTGCAGAAACGCTTATGAAGATCGCAGAAGGAAAATTGGATCCGGTGCTGGCATTTACCCTGCAGAAATTAAAAGTGGAAGGGAATATTGATAAGGCGCTCAAATTAAAGGATCTGATCAACAGCAAAGGCTGATCCCGGAGGTGAAGGATGATGGGTATTGGAAGAGGAGTCCTGGCAGCGCTTGGGGGGCTTGTGATCGCAGAGCTGGCGGGATCTGTCTATATGTACCGACGGACGATGATACGCTGTCCAGGGAAAGCAAATAATGAGAGGACCATCAAAATGTCGGGAACCGACTGGAATCGCTATATGCCGATGATTGAAGATCGGAAGGAGCGGTTTCTGGCCCACAGCAGGGAAGACGTATATCTGGATTCCGAAGACGGTCTTAGGCTTCACGCCACTTATTTTCCCGAGGGGGATCAGAAGAAGACCGTGATCTGTTTTCATGGTTACACCAGCCAGGGGATGAAGGACTATGTTGCCCTGTCGGATTTTTATCTGAAACGGGGATTCAGCATGCTTTTGGTGGATGCCAGAGCCCATGGTAACAGTGAGGGCAAATACATAGGATTTGGATGTCTGGACCGGCGGGACGCCTTGTTATGGATTCAGTGGGTGTTAGACCACTGTGGCAGGGATACGGATTTACTGCTCCACGGAATTTCCATGGGAGCAGCGACGGTGCTTATGTGTACTGGCCTGGAGCTGCCGGAACAGGTGAGAGGTGTGGTATCGGACTGTGCCTTTACCTCACCGAAGGAGGTATTCACCCATGTGCTGCATTCCATGTACCATATGCCGGCATTTCCGATGATGGAGATTTCCGACTGGCTCAACCGCCGGCTGGCAGGGTATGGGCTGGATGAGTGCAATGCGGCAAGAGAGGTAAAAAAGGCAAAGATCCCAGCTTTGCTGATCCACGGCTCCGGGGATGGATTTGTTCCCAGCTGGATGTGCGACAGGATCTTTGAAAATTATGGAGCAGCGAAGAGAAAGCTGGTCATCGAGGGGGCAGCCCACGCTGAGAGTTATTATAAGGACATGGGGCAATATGAGAGCACGCTGGATGAGTGGCTGGAAGAGGAATGGAGGAGAGTATGAGAAAGACGAGAAAAGGGTATCCGGTATATCCGCTGACTGTGGCGCAGAAATTCCATTTTTATTATATGGATTTCTGTCCAAAAAAGGAAGTTCTGAATATTGGAACCAGCCTGACCATTGGGGCAGATCTGGATTTTGATGTGTTGAGAAAGGCAATCGGGGAGGCATATGATCGCTGTGAGTGCCTCAAGGTTCATTTTTTTAAGGACAAAGATAGTACATGGTATCAGTATGTGTGTCAGGATGCTGTAATGGAGATTGGTTCAGAAGACTTTTCTGGAAAGACCATGGAAGAAGCGGAGGCGGTGCTGCAGAGCTGGACGCAGGTTCCCTTTACCAAAGAAGATGCGCCCCTGAGCCGCATCGTTATGATCCGGATGCCTGACGGATATCAGGGGGTATATTTTCTGGTGGACCACCGTATCATGGATGCCCAGTCCATGATCTGTTTTTTGAAAGATATCATTGAGATCTACTGCCATAATATGTATGAGGGGGTTGCTTATCCCAAGGAGATGGCTTCTTATATCGAACAGGTAAAGAAAGATCTCGCCTATGAGGCAGAATCAAAGGCGAAACAGAAGGACGAGGCCTTTTTCCACCAGCTGATCGAGGCTTCGGAACCAATCTATAACGGCATTGACGGTCCGGGACGGTTAGAGGCAGAGAGAAAGGTTTCCGGAAATCCGGATGCCAGGGCGGCAGTGAACGTGTCGGACTCTGTGGACTCGGCGCTGGATGTGTTTCATCTGGAGGAGGAGCCCACCAGACGTCTTATGGATTTTTGTGAGACCTATCATGTATCCCTGGTATGTCTGCTGATGATGGGGCTGCGGACCTATTTTCAGAAAATGAACCACAACGATGACGTGTCCATTACGACCACCATCGCCAGAAGGGGAACCTTGAAAGAGAAGAAGAGCGGCGGCACGAGGATCCATTCTTTCCCCTTCCGCACTATTATTTCCGAAGATAAGACCTTCTTAGAAGGAATTTATGAGATCCGGGACCGGCAGAATGAGTATTTCCGCCATGCGAACTATGATCCAGTGGCATATTTTGCCCATCAAAGCAAGGTGTGGGACAAGGCGCCAGGGCGGGTGTATGAACCAATGTCTCTGACCTATCAGCCGATGTCCATGCGGGATAAAGAGCTGGAAAAGCTGGGAGATATTAAATATAAGACCAAATGGTATCCCAACGGCGCTACGACTCAGGCGATGTACCTCACAGTGATGCACCGTCCGGAAGACAATGGACTGGATTTTAGTTTTGAACATCAGGTGAAGGCGGTCAGCCGTAAGCAGCTGGAATATCTGTATTATTATCTTTGCAGAATCATGTTTAAAGGTGCAGAAAATCCGAATCTTACTATCGGTGAGATCATGAAACTTGTGTAGTGGCTTTTATCATAAAGGAGGAAGATCATGTTTGAAGAGCTGAAAGAAATAATCTGTAATTATGTGGAGGTAGAGCCGTCGAATATCCATCCGGATTCCCGGTTTATGGAAGATCTCGGATTCACTTCCTTTGATTTTGTGAGTATGATGGGGGAATTGGAAGAGCAGTATGATATTGAGATCGATTCGGCGCAGGCAGGCTCGATCCGGACGGTGCAGGAAGCGGTTGATTATTTATCTACGCTTGTAGAGTGATTGTTTTAAATGCGGGAGGTGTAATGTGAAAAATATGATGATCTATTCGACAATTTGGGAAATACTTGATGCTGCAGACAAAAAATATGGTTCAGAAGAAGCAGTCCGTTACCGGGTATCAAAAGATGGGATCGAGGCAAAGACCTATGCTCAGTTAAAACAGGACAGTGACCATTTTTCCTGCGTTCTGAGAGAACTGGGAGAGTTGGGAAACCATATTGCCTTGACGGGTATGACTTCTTATACGTGGATCACCGCTTTTCTTGGTATAACAGGCAGTAGCTGCGTGGCAGTGCCCCTGGATGTTTCTTTGCCGGCGGAGGAAATGTGCGAGCTGATCCACCGGTCCGATGCCACGGTGCTGGTACTGGATGAGATCCGCAGCGATGTGGGCGTCATGGTGCGGGAACGTTGTCCGAAGATCCGCTATGTTCTCTCCATGCAGAAAGAAAAAGCAGAGGGAGGGATGGAGTCCTTCTGGGAGCTGGTGAATGCCCAGAAGGGAAGTTTGGACTACCGCCCGAAGCCGGAGGATCTGTGTACCATCATGTTTACATCGGGAACCACAGGAAAGAGTAAAGGCGTTATGCTTACTCAGCGGAACATTGCTGAAAATGCCACTTGTTTAGATATGAAATTTCCAGAGCGTACGGTTATTTTATCAGTACTTCCGATCCACCATGCATACTGTCTCAGCATGGATATTATAAAAGGAATTTCCCTGGGAAGTGTGATCTGTATTAATGATTCTCTGATGCACATGGCTAAGAATATGAAGATTTTCCAGCCAGATATGATCCTTATGGTGCCGCTGATGATCGAGACGCTGGCAAAGAAACTGGAGGCGGCGGAAGGTCTCCCCCCGGAGGCAGTAAGACAGCAGGTGTTTGGAGAAAATTTACATACTATCTGCAGTGGCGGCGCCTATCTGAATCCGGATTATATTGATCTGTTTGAAAAGTATGGGATCCGTATCCAGCAGGGCTATGGGATGACGGAGTGTGCTCCGGTGATCAGCACCAATCTCAGCTGGAACATCCGCAAGGATTCTGTGGGACAGCTTATGCCGAACTGTGAGGCAAAAGTGGTGGAAAATGAATTGTGGATCCGGGGAAGCAGTGTGATGGCAGGGTATTATAAGATGCCGAAAGAAACCGCGGAGACGTTGGAAGACGGCTGGTTAAAGACTGGGGATCTGGGCTATGTGGATGAGGATGGCTTTGTCTATCTCACGGGAAGAAAAAAGAACCTTATCATCACGAAAAATGGGGAAAATGTATCTCCGGAAGAACTGGAAAATAAGATTGGCACTTCCCGTCTGGTGCAGGAGATCCTTGTCCGGGAATCGGAGGGTGTCATCGAGGCAGAGATCTTCCCGGATCAGGAATATGTGGAAAGAAAACAGATTAATGATGTGGAGAAGGAATTGCAGAAGCTCATCGATGAATACAATGCGGGTGCTCCAACCCATAAAAGAATATACCGTCTGAAGATCCGGGATCAGGAATTTGAAAAAACTCCCTCAAAGAAGATAAAGAGGTAGTGACATTTCTCCTAAAATTTGTTAGACTAAGGATAGACAAGGGTGCCGTCATGACGGTGCTAGATAAAAATTAATAAACCAAGGAGGAGAAGTATATGTATCAGGTAAATATGCCGGACACGAACAACCGCAAGGTGATCGAGCAGAAGGGGAATATTACGATTTATGAGTACGAGCAGGATCTTAGCACCAATCCGGGAGCTGCAATGCAGGCATATTATTCTTCAAAAATGAATATCCGCAGACGCCAGGTGATGTTTGATCTGGACGGAAAGCATGATGTGATCGTTCAGGCGGGAGCGATGCAGTGGATGGCTGGAAGCGTGAGTAGTGGAACAAATGTAAAAGGAGTCGGCGATTTTGCTAAGAAACTTGTTAGTTCCAAGGTGACAAATGAGTCGGCGATCAAGCCAAAATATACAGGTAAGGGAATTCTGATGCTGGAGCCCACTTACAAATATCTGATCATTGAAGATGTGGCTTCCTGGAACGGAATGGTTATAGATGATGGACTGTTTCTCGCCTGTGACGGAAATACGGAGATTAAGACAGTATCCCGTAAATCATTTTCTTCTGCTATCGCCGGGGGAGAGGGACTTTTTAATTCCTGCCTGATCGGTAGCGGTTTTGCGGTTCTTGAATGTAACTGCCCAAGGGAAGAGCTGGTGGAAGTAGAACTTCAGGACGATGAGCTGAAGGTGGATGGCAATTTTGCCATTGCCTGGAGTCAGAGTCTTAAGTTTACGGTAGAGCGCTCTACCAAAACTTTGATCGGTTCTGCGGCAAGCGGCGAAGGGCTTGTGAATGTGTATCGGGGAACTGGAAAGGTTCTGATGGCGCCACTGTAAAAGCAGGCGGAAGCAAAATGAAAAATTGAATCGGATTTAGATCTTTGAGGAACTTCTTTTTATCGTATAGTTGATTAAAAGAGGTTCCTTTAATTTGTTGTTGCTGATGTCGATTGACTTGTATAATTTATGAGACTGTTATATAATGCTATTAAAAGGAAAATAGCAGCAAATGCCAGACTCAGGTTCACCAGGAACCGTCTGCAGTGTACCAGTTTCCAGCTGGGAATATTAATTTTAAAACTGACGGACAGCAACGAGGATCGATATGGGACTTCGTACCACTGGGCTGTCTTAAAGTCTATGTGCTTATATTTATCAGGAGGGGAAAAGAGTATGAACAAGCAAAGAAAATCCGATTTAAGACGACAGACAGCTTTTCTGCTGATCGCTGCCCTGTTGGCAGGAATCCTGACGATGCCTGGCACACCGCCGATACAAGCGGCCGGCTATAGTATCAGTAACCCAAGGATAGACAGCAACGGTGTCACCACCTGGGATTGTATCTGGTTCGGGAACTACTGGCAGGAGGACACCAATGGGGATGGCAAAGCCGACAAGAATGATGAAAAAACGCCGATCAAGTGGCGGGTGCTGTCGGTGGAGGGAGATGATGTCTTTCTGCTGGCAGACAAGAGTCTGGACTGCCAGAAATATAATGATACAGATGCTGATGTTACCTGGGAGACCTGCACGATGCGCAGCTGGCTGAACGGGTATGGGGCGGCTGCAAATCAACAGGGAAAAAACTACAGTGGAGACGGTTTTCTAAACAATGCCTTTACGGCATCGGAACGGCAGGCCATAAAAACTACAAAGATAGTAAATAACGATAATCCGGAGCGTGGAACATACGGAGGAAATAATACTGCTGACCAGGTGTATCTGCTGTCTATCGAAGAGGCAATGGATCCATCTTATGGGTTTGCCTCTTCTGTAGACAGTTCAAATACAAGGAAGGCAGTTAACACAGCATATACAGCGCATGGGGGAGAAGTCGGGAGCAGTGGTATGAGCAGTGCCGGAAGTACCGATCATTGGTGGCTGCGGTCGCCGGGTTATAGTAGTCGTGTCGCTTCTTACGTGACTAACATTGGATATGTCCTTGACAATGGTATTGATGTCAACGACGATCGTATCGCTGTCCGCCCGGCTTTGCACCTAAATCTTAAGGCGGAGTCAGAGGACATATCAGCCCCCAGCTGGTCATTTGCCGATACCGTGACCTCAGATGGAAAAGGAGAAGGGACAGTGCCCCCTCTGTCAACACTAAAGCCAACGATCAAACCGACACCAGCGGGAACGGAAAAACCTGGAATAACCCCTGTTCCCCAGAAAACCTATGACCTCAGAATAAAGACGAGTGGGAATGGGGCGGTGTCCTTGAACACATCAAACACGGTTATAACCACCGAGGGCAACGCTGTCATAGATATGAAAGTAAACAGCGGTGAAGACGTCCTGCTTACCTTCCAGCCGGCAGAGAGCTCCGGGCCTTATATTTTAACCATCGACGGAGAGGTGGGACATGTGGTGGGAAACACCTACAGGATTCCTGGTATCCAGAGCAGCCATACGGTGGTGGTAACTTTTACAGGATCTCCTCAGCCAACGCCAGTACCAACGCCAACGCTGGAACCGACAGGAACGCCGATCCCTACCCCCATTCCCACTCTGGAACCACCCGGACCGACGGAAACTCCGGAACCGACAGGAACGCCGATGCCATCAGCGGTCCCGTCACCTACTGTGTCCCCGGTAGCTTCTGCCACCCCGGAACCAACACAATCCCCGGAGCCGATACCATCTTTGACACCAGCACCCCGAGCTTCTCAGACGCCCCTTCCGGACAAAGCCCTTTCTGACATCACGGACGGACTGGGCGTCTCCCCGGATACGGCTGTGAAGATCCAGGCGGCGGCAAAAGAACTGGACATTTCCATGGATACGATCCTGGTGACGGAACAGACCATACAGTCCCAGAAGACCGATCAGGACATAAAGGGGGCATATTTTGCCAGGATCCAGGCAAGAGCCTCCCAGATCACGGAGAGAAACATCAAACTCACCTGGAACCGGGTGAAGGGGGCAGACGGCTACGAGGTGTACGGCAACCGATGCAACACCAAAAAATGGATCTATGAATACAAATTAAAGAAGAACATAAAGAACGGAAATAAAAAATCCTACATCGACCGGAAATGCAAGAAGGGCACCTATTTCAAATACATCGTCCGGGCCTACAAGATCATTGATGGGAAGAAAGTGACCATCGCCGCCTCCAAGACGATCCACGTCACCACGAAGGGCGGAAAGAATGGAAATGCCAAATCTGTAAAGCTGAACAAAAATAAAGTCACCTTAAAGGCAGGTAAGACATGGCGCATCAAGGCAAAAGAGATCAAAGA
>CAJUFM010000083.1 GCA_910585745.1 uncultured Eubacterium sp.
CGGTGGTGTGAGAGGTCGGCTAATCAATTAATGATTAGCCTCCTACTCGATTTATTCTGCGCTGCGGAAGGAGGAATCCCCTATGTCACATGAAGATTATATGAAACGTGCCCTGGAGCTGGCGAAGACTGCCATAGGACACACCTCCCCAAATCCTATGGTAGGATGTGTGGTAGTGAAGGAAGGAAGGATCGTGGCAGAGGGATGCCATGAGAAATACGGTGAATTTCACGCGGAGAGAAACGCACTGACAAAATGCAGGGAAGATGTGGAGGGGGCGGATCTGTATGTCACCCTGGAACCCTGCTGCCATCAGGGAAAGACGCCGCCCTGTACGGATATCATCATAGAAAAAAAGATCGGCAGGGTTTTTGTAGGGGCTATGGATCCGAATCCAAAAGTGGCGGGAAATGGTGTCCGCCTGCTGAGAGAAAAGGGGATCCAGGTGGAGACCGGGATCCTGGAAAAAGAATGCCTGGAGCTCAACGAGATATTTTTTCACTTTATCCGCACCAGAATGCCTTTTGTGGCTATGAAATATGCCATGACGCTGGACGGAAAGATTGCCGCCTATACCGGAGATTCCAAATGGGTGACAGGGGAAGCAGCCAGGAAGCATGTGCATGAGCTGCGAAACCAGTATTCTGCCATAATGGCAGGTGTGGATACGGTTCTCGCTGATGATCCCATGCTGAACTGCCGCCTCCCCAAAGGGACAGATCCGGTCCGCATCATCTGCGATACCCATCTCAGGATTCCAGAGGAGAGCCAGATTGTGACATCCGCCTCGGAGATCCGCACGATTTTGGCCTATGCCGGGGATGAAAAAGAAGAAAAGAAAGAGAAACTTTTATCTACAGGAGTAGAATTAATTCGCTGTGGAGATGGAGAACAGGTTGACCTGGAACTGTTATTTCAAAAGCTGGGAGAAAGACAGATCGACAGTGTTCTGGTGGAGGGTGGCGGAACGTTACATGGTTCTCTTCTTCTGACCGGACTTGTAAACCGGGTGTATGCCTATGTTGCCCCAAAACTGATCGGGGGGAAAGAGGCAAGCTCCCCGGTGGAGGGGGCTGGTTTTGCCAGGATGAGGGAGGCGGAAGTTCTAAGTGAAATAGAAATTATCCCCTTTGGGGAAGATATCTGTATCACGGGAAAAATGCCGGAAAAGGAGGCGGATACATGTTTACCGGAATAATTGAAGAGATCGGAAGGATTGATTCCATCAAAAAAGGAACCCAGTCAGCAGTGCTGGGGATCCGCTGCCAGAAGGTGCTGGAGGGGACGAAGATCGGTGACAGCATCGCCGTCAACGGAGTGTGCCTTACAGTGACCAGCCTTCATGAACAGGGCTATACGGCAGATGTCATGGCGGAGACACTGGAACGAAGCTCCCTTGGCAGCCTGTCAAAGAACAGCCCGGTGAATTTAGAACGGGCGATGGCAGCAGACGGACGCTTTGGCGGACACATTGTGGCAGGGCATATCGACGGCACCGGAAAGATCCGGGATATCCACCGGGATGAGACCGCGGTATGGTACACAGTAGAGGCAGAGCCCCAGCTTCTGAGATATGTTGTGGAAAAGGGATCCATCGCGATAGATGGTATCAGCTTGACGGTGGCGGGGGTCACAGACAGAGATTTTTCTGTGTCCATCATTCCCCACACCCAGGGGGAGACCAGTCTGGGATTCCGTCAGAAGGGCGATATCGTAAACCTGGAGTGTGATGTCATCGGAAAATATGTAGAAAAGTTAATGAAACCGGCAAACGATACTACTGGAGTAGAATCAAACATTACAGATACGTTTCTTATGGAACATGGATTTATATGATGCCAGGGTTAAAAGGTCAAAATGCCGTTCATGCTTGTATGAAAAATAAGTTCTGACGAACTTATTCGCATTTGAACTTGAGACCCGCCAAACATGAGAAAGGAGCGATTTACGGAGTAAATCAGTGGATTTCGAATGTTTGAGGATTGCGGGAGTTGTGAAACAACGAAGCAATCCGAGGCATCAGCCAGGGTCAAAAGGCCTTTTGGCTCTGTTATAAAATATTCCTAAGCAGGAGGTTGGTTATGGAAGAGAAAGAACAGTTTGGCAAACTGGAGCAGGCATTACAGGATCTGAGAGATGGAAAACTGATCCTTGTGATTGATGATCCAGAGAGAGAAAACGAAGGTGATCTGATCTGTGCGGCAGAATATGCCACACCGGAAAATGTGAATGCCATGGCAAGTCTGGCAAAGGGGCTGATCTGTATGCCCATGAGCCAAAGGATGTGTGAAAAACTGGGACTCACCCAGATGGTAGAGATAAATACAGATAACCATTCCACTGCCTTTACGGTATCCATCGACCACGTGGACACCACGACGGGGATCTCGGCATTTGAGAGATCTTTGACAGCGGTAAAGACGGTGGAAGAAGGGGCAAAACCGGAAGACTTCCGGAGACCGGGACATATGTTTCCGCTGGAGGCGAGAGAGGGCGGCGTCCTCAAACGGGCGGGGCACACGGAAGCCACGGTGGATCTTATGAAACTGGCGGGACTGAAAGAATGCGGTCTCTGTTGTGAGATCATGAGAGAAGACGGTACCATGATGCGTACCACGGAGCTTCTTGAATTTGCCGGGGAGTATGGGTTTACTGTGATCACCATCGAAGAGATCATACGCCGCAGACTGGAAGAGGAGAGCCTTGTGGAAAAGGAAGCCGATGCGAAACTTCCCACAAAGTTTGGCGATTTCCGCATCCATGGCTATGTAAATAAATTAAATGGAGAACATCATGTGGCGCTCACCATGGGAGATGTATCCGACGGAGAACCGGTGCTGTGCCGGGTGCATTCGGAGTGCCTCACTGGAGATGTATTTGGCTCCAAACGCTGTGACTGCGGAGAGCAGCTGGAGAGCGCCTTGAAGCAGATTGCGGCAGAAGGCAGAGGGATCCTTTTGTATATGCGCCAGGAGGGCAGGGGAATCGGCCTCATCAATAAATTAAAGGCATATGAGCTGCAGGAGCAGGGATATGATACCGTAGAGGCAAATGTAAAACTGGGATTTGCCCCGGATCTCAGGGAATATGGGATTGGCGCCCAGATCTTATATGACCTCGGTGTGAAGCAGCTGCGTCTGCTGACCAATAATCCCACGAAGATCACCGGCCTCAGCGGCTATGGGATAAAGATCCTGGAGCGGGTGCCCATACAGATCGAACCTAAGAGGGAAGATTTTAAATATCTTCTGACAAAACAGGAAAAGATGCAGCATATGACCAATTATAAAAAAGAAATGGAGGGGTGTTAGAAGGAAATGTAGATTTCAAATATCTTCTGACGATGCAGCATATGACCAATTATAAAAAAGAAATGGAGGAAAAATAAATGAGAGTGCTGGAAGGAAATGTAATAGGAAATGGAATGAAGGTAGGTATCGTGGCGGCGAGATTTAATGAATTTATCGTTTCCAAGCTGGTGGGGGGCGCAGAGGACGCCCTGAGACGGCATGAGGTGGACACAGAAAACAACGTGGATCTGGCATGGGTGCCAGGTGCATTTGAGATTCCAATGACAGCCCAGAAAATGGCAGAAACTGGAAAGTACGATGCCGTGATCTGCCTGGGCGCCGTGATCAAAGGATCCACCTCCCACTATGATTATGTATGCGCCGAGGTGAGCAAGGGAATCGCCACAGTGGGATTGAAGACTGGCGTTCCGACGATCTTCGGAGTGATCACGACAGATAATATTGAGCAGGCCATCGAGCGCGCTGGTACAAAGGCTGGAAACAAGGGCTATGATGCGGCGACCACTGCCATTGAGATGGTAAATCTGATGAAAAAATTCTAAGAGGGAGGGAAGTTTTCATGACGATCTTATATCCTCTGTATGGGAATCTATATGTAAATATGACCAACCGGTGTCCCTGTGCCTGTACCTTCTGTCTCCGCCAGAATGGAGAGGAGCTGAATGGTTCCGGCAGTCTCTGGCTGAAACGGGAGCCTGCGGTAGAAGAGGTGAAAGCAGAGTTTGATAAATTTCCGCCGGACACCTATCAGGATCTGGTTTTCTGCGGTTACGGCGAGCCCACAGAACGATTGGAAGATCTGTTGGAGGTGGCCGCCTTTGCCAAAGAAAAGTTCGGTAAAAAGATCCGGGTTAATACCAACGGTCTTGCCAATCTGATGTATGGGAAAGATGTGACGCCGATGTTTGAGGGAAAGGTAGACGCTATTTCCATCAGCCTGAATACACCGGATCCGGAAAAGTATCTGGAACTTACCAGAAATAAATTTGGCATAGGTTCCTTTGACGCTATGTTAAAATTTGCGGGAGATGTAAAACGGTATGTGCCCAGCGTGACGATGACCACCGTGGCGACGACCATTACTGAAGAGGAAGAGGACCGGTGCCGTAAGATCTGCGAAGATCTGGGTGTCAGCTACCGGATCCGTTCCTTTGAGAGTTAGGAGATAGATCACATGAAGAAAATTGATCCAGTGTACTCTGTACCGGATGGTTTTGATCAGCCAGTGCAGGGAAGAAAATATGGTAAGGTGGAGACCATTTCTTATAAATCCACAACCACAGATGCTACACGGAAGGCGAGTGTTCTTCTGCCGGCAGAATACGATGAGAAAAAGCGCTATCCTGTGCTCTATCTTCTCCATGGCATCGGCGGTGACCACAAAGAATGGCTGGAGGGAACCCCACAGTATGTCATTGGAAATCTGGCAGCAGAGGGTAAGGCCCGGGATATGATCGTGGTCATGCCTAATGTGCGGGCGAGAAAAGACGACCGGGTGCCGGAAGAGGTATACAGTCTTGCCAACACAACTGCTTTTGATAATTTTATCCATGATCTGCAGGATGACCTTATGCCCTATATTGAGTCAGAATATCCGGTGGCGGAGGGCAGGGAACATACGTCGGTAGCCGGGTTGTCCATGGGAGGAAGAGAGGCTTTGTATATCGGCATCACGATGGCGGAGCGGTTTGGGAGTATCGGTGCATTCTGTCCGGCATTCGGGATTTTCGCCTACGAGGATATATTGTCAGAGCCAGGGCTTTTTACCAGGGAGACATTAAAACTGCCGGATTCCTATAATGGAAAAACTCTTCTGCTGATCTGCACTGGAGACCAGGATGAAGTGGTAAAAGAAAATCCCCAGATGTACCATGAGGCTCTGGAGGAAAATGGGACAGAGCATCTATACTATGTCACAGAGGGTGGTCACGATTTTCAGGTCTGGAAACATGGTCTGTATCAATTTGCAAAGCGGATATTTCAGCAGTAAAACCAGCAGTTAAGGAGATAGGTCGATGGAGATAGCAACAAGACATTTTGTCCGTCCAGAATATATGAATCATCACAACAGCCTGTATGCGGGGTACATATCAGAATGGATCACAGAGGCGGCATTTATTGGCATGGCAAAGGTGATGGGGCACACCAGCCATTTTGTACTGGCGGCGGTGCGTGGGATCAATGTGACAAGATCCGTCTATACCGGCAGCATTTTGGAACTGGGATTTGAAGTGAAGAAGATAGGGACTACAAGTGTAGAGCTATCTGTTGAAGGCAGGGATTTTCTCTCAGGCGATATGCACTGTGAGGGAAGCGTTGTTTTTGTCAATGTAGATGATGAGGGGAAAAAGACGCCTCATGGGCTGAAGCCTGTGGCAGTTTAGTAACGGAACAACAGAGTTTGGCGATAAAGAGAAAAGGAGATATGGGGATGCAGGTAAAAGAAGTGCAGGAACGGTCACAGAGGATCTGTGACAATATGGAACAGGTTATTCTGGGGAAAAGAGAGATTATGGAATATGTACTGGCGGCATTTCTTGCCGGGGGCCATGTTCTTCTGGAAGATGTGCCAGGAACTGGCAAGACCATGCTTGCCAAAAGTCTGGCGGCGTCTTTTGGCATGAGTTTTAAGAGGGTGCAGTTTACGCCGGATCTTCTGCCCTCGGATGTCACGGGAATTCATTATTTTAATCCGAAGAGCAGTGAATTTGAATTTCGTCCCGGCGGTATTTTCAGTAATATTCTGCTGGCCGATGAGATCAACCGAGCCACCCCCAGGACCCAGTCCAGCCTTTTGGAATGTATGGAGGAGGGGCAGGCGACTATTGATGGCGACACCATGAAAGTAGGCGAGCCATTTTTTGTTATCGCTACCCAGAACCCGGTGGAAACCAGCGGGACATTTCCTTTGCCGGAAGCCCAGCTGGATCGTTTTATGATGAAGCTCTCCATGGGTTATCCAGCGGAAAAGAGCGAACTCGAGCTGCTTCGCCGGGTGATGGATGAGGGGGACTTTCTGGCAAAGCTTTCACCAGTGTGCACTCATGAAGAGTTTATACAGATGCAGAAGGCGTGTGAACGGGTCAGTGTACACGATTTGATCCTTGGTTATGTGCTGGAAATAGTGAAAAAGAGCCGTGAGAATAAAAACCTTGCTGTAGGGATCAGTACCCGGGGGGCTATCGCTCTAGTGCGGGCGGCACGATGTTATGCGGCGGTGACGGGAAGTGAATTTGTCACTCCGGATATGATCAAAAAGCTGGCGCCAATGGTATTGCCACACCGGATCCTGCTGGCAGATTCTTACATGAGTGGAAAGGAGCCTGCGGATCATATCCGTGAAATTTTAGGCGCTGTGGCGGCGCCGACGGAGGAAGCATTCAGAGCATGAGTATAATGATATTGGCAGCAGTTCTGGTGGTGCTGGGATGCTGGATTGCTATCCTGAGGATGGGGTACCAGTATGAAAAGAACTGGACGAAAGAGTTCGGGCTGGAGATCTCTTTTTCCCAGCAGCAGGCGGCAGAAGGGGATACCCTCTGGCTCTACGAGGTCATTACCAACAACAAGGAAATGATCCTTCCAGCGGTCTCCGTAAGATTTAAAACCTCTAAATTCCTAAAATTTGAAGATATGGATAGTGGTTCTGTATCGGATTATTTTTACCGCAATGACGTGATCAGTGTCAGAGGATATGAGCAGGTGCGCCGAAAACTCCGGATCCGGTGTGCCAGACGGGGGATATACTCCATACAGGAGGCGGAGCTTGCTGGCAGGGATTATTTTCTCCAAAGAACCTATCTGGATAAAAAGGAAGTGGATGCAGGTCTGATCGTATATCCATCCTTTGTGGGAATTGAGAGGATCCTGCCTCTGTTTGAGAAAAGCTATGGGGATATGAGAACGAGCGTCCCCATGTTTGAAGATCCTTTTGAATATGTGGGTGTGAGAGAATACATGCCGGGGGACAGGATGAACCGGATCCATTGGAAAGCCTCGGCAAAGACAGGAAACTGGCAGGTGAAGACCAGCGCATATAAGGCGGGACAGCCGGCTATAATCCTGCTGAACCTCGGTTCTCCAGGGACTTTTATCAATCAGGCTGCCATGGAGGAAAATATAAGGATCGCCTACTCCCTTGTGCATTTTCTGGACAGGAGGGGATTTGAAACCATGTTGGTGGCAAATGGCGGTGCAGGATTCCGTCTCCAGGGCAGCGGCAAGGGATATATGGCGCAGGTTCGGCAGAAACTGGCGGCGGTGACCTACGAATATCAGGTTCAGAGCGGCGTGGGGATGCTGCAGAGGGAGCGGGACAACCTGGCTGAAAATGTACATCTCTTTTTCATTTCTTCTCAAGGGAAGCCTGAGATACAGCAGGAACTGGCGGATATCCTGTACCGGGGGATATCTGTGACCTGGGTGGCGGTGACAGCTGGCGGGGAGGACGATACCAGACAGCTGCTTCCGGCGCTGGAGCCCTGTATTTACCGATGGAAGGCTTAGCTGGCGAAAGGCGGAGGAAATATGGAAAAAAATCAAAAAATCAGAAGACGGTATAATAATATTGTCTCATTTTATTATTATCTGGTTGTATGCTATTTTATAATAGCCGGCTCTGTGATTGGCGGGGGTGCGGGAGAGACCGTGATCTTATGCATTATCCTGGGAGCGGCAGGCTATTTTATTTTTAGCTATCGAAGCAGTCATGAGAGCAGGCGGGAGAGAGAACAGAATAAGGAAAGGAGATGCTATCTTCTTCCCTGGATTCTTGTACTTATCTTTACCTTTGCCATGCTCGCTGTCTCTGCAGAAGCTTTGCTGGAAGGCCAGAGCGTCAGCCGGATTCAGGGGGTGATCCTTTTTGCCCTGGTTCTGTTTATATTTTCGGTGTTTCTTTATGCGGAATATTTTTATGAAAAATATCTGACTGTATATGCCAATCCCTGCGTGAGTCCGGAAACGATAAAGCGGTTTGAGAAAAATACGCTGGCCAGCCTGAAACGGAAGCTGATGGCGGCGGGGATCGTTACGCTGGCAGTATGTATGATAGCGATAGCAGGAATGTCTACGAAAGTAGAATCAAATCCTGCTCCCAGGGAGCGCCAGGAACAGAAAAAAATAGAGAAGAAAGGGAAAACAAAATCCTATCCGATGGAAGAAAGGCGGCGGGAGATTGCGGAAGAAACGGAAGAAGAGAGAAGTTCTTTTGTTCAGGTTCTGCTTTTTCTGTTAGAGAAATTTATGCAAATCCTCATGATCCTCTTTTTGATCATTGCCGTTCTATGGATTCTTTATGTCATACTAAAGCGCCTGTTAAATTTCCGGCTGCCGGAGTTTGTATGGAGTGAAGAAAAAGAAGAGGTGGAGATAGAGGGTATGGATGAGTACATTCCACTGCGGCAGGCTGTCTCCAGAGAGGTATCCTTCCCAGAGGATGCCAACGGACGGATCCGCCGCTGTTTTTACCGTTATATATGGAAGAGAGCGGGAAAACAGGTGGATGTCAGCATGACACCCTGGGAGCTGGCAGGAGAGTATCTGCCGGAAGAGCAGGAAGATGGTCTCACGGAGGAACAGAGACAGCTGGTGGGTATTTATGAGAAGGCGAGATACAGCGGAAAGGAATGTACGGAAGATGAGGTGGAGAGGGCGAGGGAAATCTGTCTTCCCAAAAGGAAATAGTTAATGAAAAGAGGGTATCTAAGGGATGCTTCCTTATGTGAAGTTCCCTTGGACACCCTCATTTATTAGTTTTCTTTGTGGAATTCCTATTAATATTTCATATCTTTCAAAATATCGCAGAAATCAAAGGTGGAGAAATAATCCTGTGGTGTCTCGCCGCGGCGGATCATCTGGACACTGCCGTCTTCTTTCAAGAGAAGCTCCGGTGATTTGAGCTTGCCATTGTAGTTATATCCCATGGCATAGCCGTGGGCACCGGTATCATGGATCACAAGGTAATCTCCGATCTCAATCTCTGGAAGCAGGCGGTCTACTGCAAATTTGTCATTATTTTCACAGAGGGAGCCGGTAATATCGTACTTGTGGCTACAGGGCTCATTTTCTTTGCCAAGAACGGTAATGTGGTGGTATGCACCATACATCGCCGGCCGCATAAGGTCACAGGCACAGGTATTTACCCCGGCATATTCTTTGTAGATATGTTTCTGGTGGATACATTTGGTGACGAGATTGCCATAGGGTCCCAGCATAAAACGTCCCAGCTCAGTGAAGATCGCCACATCCCCCAGACCAGCGGGAATGAGGATCTTCTCAAACTGCTTTCTGACGCCCTCGCCGATCACCTTTATATCATTTGGCTCTTTGTCCGGCGTGTAGGGGATTCCGATGCCGCCGGAGAGATTGATGAACCGGATATCAGCCCCAGTTTTTTCTTTTAACTCTACAGCCAGCTCAAAAAGGATGCCCGCCAGTGTCGGATAGTAGTCGTTGCTCACGGTATTGCTGGCGATAAATGCATGGATCCCAAAATATCTGGCGCCAAGGCCCATCAGCTTTTTAAATCCCTCCACCAGCTGTTCTTTCGTAAACCCGTATTTGGCATCTCCAGGGTTGTCCATAATGTCGGTGCCCAGCTCAAAGACTCCGCCGGGATTGAAACGGCAGCAGATGGTCTCAGGAATGCCAGGACCTTCTGCCAGATAGTCGATATGTGTATAATCATCCAGATTAATGTAAGCGCCGAGGGCAGCTGCTTTCTGGTATTCCTCCATAGGTGTCACGTTAGATGAGAACATGATGTCATCATTTTTGAAACCAAGGGCTTCTGACAGCATAAGCTCTGTCAGGGAAGAACAGTCCACACCACAGCCCTCTTCCTGTAGGATCTTCAGGATAAATGGATTGGGTGTTGCTTTCACGGCAAAATATTCACGGTAACCTTTATTCCAGGAAAATGCCTCTTTTAAAGCACGGGCATTTTCACGAATCGCTTTTTCGTCATAGATATGAAAGGGAGTAGGAAAAGTTTTTTCGATTTCCTTTACCTGTTCCAGATTGACGATGGGTTTTTTCATTAATAATTCCTCCTTGTCTGTGTGGCTTTAGCCTGACGGTGCCAAATCGGGCCCGATTTGGCACCGTCAGGCTACTTTCATAGTATAGCCACAATTTTTCGTTCTGTCAATCACAGAGGATAGGAATTTCAACAGAAAAGATGTCTTGACTCAAGTACGAAATCGGACTATAATGACAAAAAAGAGTCCGATTTCGTACTTGGTAAATATGGGAGGAGATTGTGATGGAAGACAGAGTATGTGATGAATTGAGGGAGTTTAACAAAATTTATAAAGAATTTGATGATCTGTGGCATGAGACTGCCCTGAATATCGGTCTGTCAGACAGTGCGTTTGATATTTTATATTCGGTGCATTGCCTTGGGGACGGTTGTCTGCAGAGAGATATTTGTGCGTTGTCATTCGGACGGAAGCAGACCATTAATTCGGCGATCCAGAAACTGGTGAAAGAAGGGATGCTCCTGATGAAACAGGGCAAAGGGCGGGAGATGCATATTTACCTGACAGAAGCGGGAAAAGATTTTGTAAAACAAAAGGTGGAACCCCTGGTGGAGGTTGAAAACAACGTCTGGAAGGAGATGCCCCCAGAAGAGAGACAGGAACTGCTCCGGCTGACAAAAGAGTATGTAGACAACTACCGTACAAAAATAAAAAAGCTGGCCGCAGATCTTGTGGAGGAGGAGAATAAAGTTTGAAACAAACAAGTAGAGGACACCCGAGAAATAAAGGGTATGGCAAACAA
>CAJUFM010000084.1 GCA_910585745.1 uncultured Eubacterium sp.
AGAAAAAGATAGAAGTAGAACAATATGATAAATTAAAAGAACAGGCGGTGATCCGGGCCAGTATCTGTACGGGAGAACAGGTGGCAGGTTTCGAAGACAGGGAGACAGGCAGATTCCGCGAGGTGATGCTGATCCGAAGTGAGACAGATAGAGCTTACTTTTTGAAAAAATATGGCGTACAGGAAGAAGATCTGGTAAAAGAATATTGAGCAGTAAGAAGACGGGATGTGGGATAAACAGAGATTTGCAAGATGGTTCAGAGTCTCTGCCAGCTCCATTATCTCTGCTGAATACATACAAATAGATGGGAAATATTAACACAATACAATATTGTGGATGTATTGTCAAGAGAAAATAGAAGTTTTTTTGAATATGTCTGTTTGATTTATTAAATGGTATAGGCCGGTTCGCCTGTTGGAGCAAATCCGTATTATTATCGTTTTGTTCAAATGGAGATGCTGCAGGGCGTCTTAAAAAAATACTGTTTTTCGGGGTATACAGCGACCTCCTGTTAAACACAATATTGTAATATGTCCATATGACCGGAGAAAAAGTCCGGTAGCTATTAATATTTTTACAGGAGGTAAGTGTATGAGGAAAAAACATGTATATGATCTGGGAGCAGATCAGGAAGTTGGCATTCCTGCTCCGAAGGAGAGAGCAGCATTCTTAAAAAAATGTACGATGGAGGGCGGGATTGTACCACAGGGGTTTCCCGTGATCCGGGGAGATACACGGACTTGGGTCGAGATCCGGGATTCGGGTGGTTTTATTCCGGCATTTGAACTTGCCGGGGGAGAGACGGTGCCAGAACATGCGCGAAGACGGGCAGAAATGATCATGCAGGCGTCTGCAAAGGATTTTGTGCATTACTGGAAATATCCAAAAGAGTGCCGGGAGAAGAGTTGTGCGGCGGCTTACAGGCCCCTTGTATTTGGAAAGGATGGAAGGATGGCGGGGATCTCTGCCGGGTGTGATGCCCAGGGGAGCCAGAAAAGCGGTTATGATTATGAGATCCTGCTACCTAAATTATATGCCCTGGAGGTTTCTGATGGGGGAATAGGGGGAAAGGTAGGTTTGTATGGGGACAAACCGTCTTTGGAAACGAGTACGTTTATCTGGCTGCACCTGATCGTAGGTTTCGATGCAGGTGAGATGGTGTCACTGACAGAAGTGCCGGTGGATATGATAAAACCATTAAGCTAGCTCAAATTTGTGCCATCGAGTTTAAGATAATATTTTCAGGGGGCTGATCCAGTCAGCCCCCTGAGTCTGTCTTAACCTGATTGTAAATAATATGCCAGTGTGGTAGAATAAGCTGTAAAGAACTTATTGGCAAACTGCTCTGTAGTCCGGCCGGCCCGCAGAGCATAGAGATCGATCTGAATAAAAGGAGTTGTAGGGGTTATGAAAAGAAAAAGTATGATTGTATTGTGTGCCATACTGGCTGGCATATTCTTATTTGGCTGTGGCGGGGAATATGCGGGGAAAACAGATGGGAGAAAAGCCGTATCTGAGGGCGCAGTGTCAGGGCAGGTAGTGTCGGGACAGGTTGTCTCAGGAGCCGCAGTGAATGTCAGGAAAAAGATACAAAACAGCCATCGTTTTGCGACGGATACGAATTTTTACCTGCCATATGGAGGAGATGAACTGGAGGATAGAAGAGATGGATTTGTTATGTATATGAAAGGGGATGTCTCCCAAAAGGAAAAAATACAGGTGGATAAACTTTCCTCCCTGCTCTGTGTGACGGAAGAAGGGATTTTTTATGGTAAAACCGATGACACGGTCTGGAGAATGCCGATAGGGAAAAATGATAAGGGAACGGATGTGCCAAAACCAGAGGAAGAGGAACTGATTTTAGAAGAAAAGGATGGGATTATTGCAGATAGTGGATGTTATGTAGATGATTCCTGTATTGTATACATTACTTATGAGGATGATGCTGTAAAATATGACCGGAAGACAGGGGAAAAAAGCCGTCACCAGCTGGAAGGAAATATTGCCAGTATTTCCTATATAGGTGAAGGAGTTCTGATCGTCAGCAACATGTATGGTGGATACTCCCACTGGGATCTGACGGAGGATAAATGGACACAGTTCTATAAGAACAGGGAGGTTGGAGAAGACCCGACAGTAGTCAACGGCAGATTATATTTTTATGCCGTGAACGACAGAAATGATGGTGGGGCGGATGTCCGGCTATATGACGTGGTTGAGAGAGAAGATAAAATGTTTTTGTCAGGGGATCAGCTTGACGCCGCCTGTGAAGCCTATGTGAAGGACCAGGGAGGAAAATACAGGTTTTCAGAGCTCTGCCAGATCTTTAGTTATAAAGATAAATTTTATGTGGAGATGCAGGTTAACTGGAGTCACAATGATACATATAAGATGGAGTATGTTACGCTTTGTGCGGATCTGAACAAGGGGACAGAACTTTATGTTGAACAGGACTGGATGGATTTCAAGGAGAAGAACAGTAAAGATAGTACGATCCATGAAAAAGTAGATGGGTGTAATAAGGTTGTATATAATGCGTCCAACGGGGTGTGCATGGCAGATGGCAAAGTCATCATGCTGCTTGGGGATGCAGAGGATATTGCCTGCTATGATCCGGTGAAAAAAACAGGAAAGATCATAACAAAGAAGGATAAAGAGTATTATCTGCCCTATTATGATACCAGTTATGAAGGGGCGTATCCGGAGTGGCAGATGGATGGTGGCATGAGCTTTATACCGGAGGAATTGGAAGGTTACTGGGGGTGCTGAGATATTTTCAGAAAGGAAACCAAACAATAATGAACTGGAAGGAACAACAAAATCTGCAGCCCAAAGTGATACAGGAAAAATGTGAGGCAGCTCCGGAAGAGGTGGGCTATGATCCCTGCCGGCTGGATGCATTGAACCGCCATTTACAGAAACTGATCGATGAAAAAATGATCCGGTCAGCCAGCTACTGCCTGTGGAGGCGCGGAAAAGTATTTGCCGATGCGGCTCTTGGGGATCTTGCGTGTGAGTGGCAGGGGAGAACAAAATTTATGCCGGATACTTTTTTTGAAATACAATCCATAACGAAAGTCTTTACTGCGATGGCGATACTGAAGCTGGCAGAGGATGGGATCCTCTACCTGGGACAGTCGGTGTGGGAATGGATCGATGAGTTTGGGACGGGGGCATTCCGTGATATTACAGTACAGCATTTGCTGACCCATACATCAGGGTTGTGCGCGCTGCCTGGCGCTCTTCCTGAAGATGAGAGAAAATGGTGGAAGGGGATTGATGAAGAACGGGTGGAGGAGACATGGATTCCTGCGGTGATCCAGGCGGGACTTCATGCAAAACCTGGGGAGAAATGGATCTATTCAGCAGTCGGTTACCCGATTCTGGGGGAGATCATAGAGCGGGCAACAGGGATGAAGGTAGAGGAGTTTATCCGGGAGACGATCCTGCTTCCCTGTGAAATGACAGAAACCCACTGGCGTGTGAATACAAACGAGAACTGGCTGAAACGTTATAATATAGTCAATCAGACTGATCTGGAGATGGTAAAAGAATATGAGAAAATGGGGATGGCGGCGATGGCTCGTCCTTCCTATTACTGGTGGAAGGGGGTTCCTGACACGGCAGGAGGAATCATGTCCACAGGGCGTGAAATGGTGAAACTGGGTGAGATGATGCTTCGCGGCGGGCGGTACCGGGGAAATCGTGTGATGGGGAAAACGGCATTGTCATGGCTTTGGACGAATCTTGTGGGAGATCACGTTTTGGATCATTGCTGGGGACATTCGGGACGTCCGGTTGCTTATGGTGCGGGGATGCCGATTGCAGCCCATAAAACAGATCTCGAACAGCTGGTATCCGAAGATGTAATATACCATGAAGGCAGTGGTACATCTGCATTTCTGGTGGATAAGGAAGAGGATTTTGTGGCTGTGTTCCAGACCGGTTTTCCGGATGAGGATGGTTGGTGTCATGAAGCAGTGAAAGGAACTGCGTCTATTATATGGTCAGGAATAATGTGAAGTAGAATAAATATTGAATCGAAAAGGGCTGATAGTTCGGTCCTTTTTTGTTATAATAAATATAATTCGCCTGACAGGCGAATTTGGTTGCGGCATAAGTTATTGATGAAAGAAATCTGATATGACAAAATAAGAACAGGGGGTAAGGTCGGTGGATCAGAAGCTGCAGTTACAGATCAGAGCATTGAGAAAAGAAAAAAAGGTCACACAGAAAGAATTGGCAGAAGCGCTCCATGTTTCCTTTCAGACAATTAGTAAGTGGGAAAACGGAATTTCTATGCCGGATATCAGTTATCTGCCTGCTCTGGCAATGTATTTTCAGGTTGATGTAGAGGTGGTGCTGGGGATGCGTCCGCTGGAGCAGAAAGTAACCGCTCCAGATTATAGTAGTGAAGAATACTGGGAGCAGCAGCTGGAATGTACAAAAAATTGGAAGTTATTTTATTTTAATGATGATTATCTGGAGTTCCTGGTAAAAAAGGTCTGGAAATTCGACAGACCTGTAAAAATGTTAGATTGTGCCTGTGGCTATGGTTACCTGGCAGAGAAAATATTTCCGCATTTACCGGAAGGCAGCACATATACCGGATTTGATGCAAGCGAAATGTATCTGGAAGAGGGGTGGAAAAGATTTGGCAAAGATAATCCAGTGGTTCGATTCGTAAAAGGTAACATTTTAGACTATAAAAGCCCTGAAAAATTTGATCTTGTGATTTCCCAGATGATCTTATCCTACCTTTCGGATCCAGAGAGTGCGATTGACAGGATGATGCAGATGCTAAAGCCCGGCGGTATGCTGGCCTCCATTGATATCAGCCTGCCGCTGGCTGAGGATGGATTCTTTATTGCCCGGGGAAACAAACCATATAAACCTCAGATCCCCAGCCCGGATAAAGTATGGGAATATATGCAGGAACATGGAATAATGAATATTCAGTCCGGAACTGAGATGGCATTTCTTTTCCGGAAGAAGGGGCTTTGTCATGTGGATGCCCGCCTGAGTGACAGGGTGTTTATTTATGATGGGAATTTTCCCGAGGGCAGGGAAGAGGAGCTGGCAAAATATAGAAATGTGATCGAGCATCTGGAACGGGTAGAGAAAGGATATGCCTTCTATTTAAACAGAGGCTGCAGTCTGCCAGAGGCAAAAGCATTTATGAGATATCAGGAAGATGTATTGCAGCTGCTTCAGGAAGGGGATGTATTTGTTTCCAAGAGCAGTGGATTGTATATTACCTGGGGACACTATATGTCCGGGTAAAGATGGAGGGTAGCTATATATGAAAAGAAAAAAGAGTGTATTTATTTTTTCAGAAATGCCGTCAGATATTACCAGAACAGAAAATGCGGGTATGCTGATTCTTGCGGTTTTAAGCGGTCTTTGTTCTGTTTTACAGATTTATGCTGTATCTGGATTTATAAATACGGCGTTACGGTCAGTACATAATTCATTATTTCGTCCAGAGCTGTTTTTAAAACTGTCGCTGCTGCTTTTGACGGTGGCAGTGGATTGGCTGGCTCCCCGTGTCAGTGCTGTACTCAGGCAGAAAGCGGAACTCAAACTGCTCCGGGAATATCGTCCACGTATGCTGGAAAAATGTGCTGCTTTGAAGTATATTCATGTGGAGAGGCCGGACAGCCAGGATCTGATCCACCGGGTGCTAAAGGAACCAGAGAGGAACTGGCAGGACATCTGGCAGGCAGTGCTTGCTCTTCTTAAATTACTTATCAGCATCACAGGAGTCATGTCAGTGATTGCAGGATATGTATGGTGGGCAGCGGGGCTTATTTTGCTCTTTTGCATACCTTTATTTGTTTTGTCTGTAAAAGGCGGAAAGATTAATTTTCAGACGTCGCGGGATACCTCCCATTACAGCAGAAAGTACTGGTATCTGGATCATGTGCTGAACAGCAGGGAATGTCTGAATGAGAGAAAGTTATTCGGTTACACAGAAAAGGTAAACAGGCAGTATGCAGACACTTATCAGGAGGCCTTTGGAATTGAGACGAAGACCCAGGTTTTTTGGGCAGTAAAAACAAAATTAAGTGGAGGGCTGTCTGCTATCGCAGCGCTGCTGATCGTGATCACACTGATCCAGCCAACGCTCTCGGGGAAGATCAGCATCGGTTTATTTATTTCTCTGGTAAATGCAGTGTTTTTACTGACAAATCAAATGAGCTGGGGGCTGAGCAGGAATATCGATACGCTGGTAAGAGGAAATGAATTTTGCAGGGATATGCGGGCATTTTGGGAATTGCCGGAGGAAGAAGGCGTTCTGGAACCTCCGCAGTATGTAAAAAATATAGAAGAAATCATATTTCGTAATGTTTGTTTCCAATATCCAGGGACGGATCACAAGGTGCTGGAGAATGTATCTTTTACTATGAAAATGGGAAAGAATTATGCTCTGGTGGGTGTAAATGGGGCGGGTAAGACAACGATTATAAAACTGCTGACAGGTTTGTATTCGGATTATTCGGGAGAAATATTGATCGATGGCAGAGAACTCCGCAGTTATCCGTCATCTGAACAAAAGGGGATATTTTCTGTTGTATATCAGGATTTTTGCAGGCATGCCCTGACTTTTAAAGAAAATTGTGAGATCAGCGATCCCTGTCATAAACTTTCAGAAGAGAAAATGGTGAAACTGGCAGAACAATTCGACTTGGTCCGCAGGATTGAGCGCTTTCCTGAAGGATATGATACACTTTTGGGAAAGACAAGGGAAGGCGGTGTGGATCTGTCCGGGGGACAATGGCAGAAGCTGGCTATGGTGCGTGCGCTCCTGCGGCCGGCAAAGGTTCGTATTCTGGATGAACCAACAGCGTCATTGGATCCTAAAATGGAAAGCGAGATCTATCGTCTGTTTCAGGAAATGACGAAGGACACATTGACGATATTGGTCAGCCACCGGCTGGGATTTGCCAGATTAGCGGATGAGATCATTGTTTTCGAGAATGGGAAAATAAGGGAGCAGGGTGGTTTCCAGCGGTTAATGCAGAAAAAGGGACTGTTTTATGCGATGTATGAGGAGCAAAGGAGTTGGTATCAATGAAAAAATGGCTTATGTTAGATTGTGGGGCAATGCTGTTGTCATCTGTCTGTTACGCTATTAGTACGGTGGTAAAACAGTGGCTGTTTGACACGATCACAGAGGCAGCGGCAGGAAATACAACCTATCAGGCACTTATTATGGTTACGATATGTGTTGTGCTGTTTCAGATCGGAAACGAGCTGTTGAATGCGGTCTGCAATTTTACCTGGTCCCCCGCAATGAAATCCATGGTCGGCAGGCTGAAGCAGAAGATCCATAGAAAAATCGCCAGACTGCCGGGAAATTTATTTGAAGACGTGAAAGTATTAGAATGCATTGAAAAGGCAAATGTGGGGGCGGACAAGTGCTATGCGGTGTACAATGCAATAGCCACGATCTTATTGTTTTATGTTCCATATTTTATTGTTTTTGGAATTTATCTGTGGAGCCTGAAACCAATTTTGTTTCTCACACTATTATTTATTTTTCTGCCACTTGTCTTTAATCTTTTTATCAGAAAAAGAATAGTTGAAAAGCAGGTGGATGAGACCATTCCGCTGCAACGAGAAAAGGATTATTACGAAATGGAATTGTTCAGCAGGGAAACGTGTAAAGAAAACCGCCTTTATGGCTCTTATTCTTTTTTTAGAAAAAAATTTGTTTCAGTGAATACTCTGTTTTGTGAAAAAAAGTGGAAATCAGCTAAAAAAGCAGGGGGTGTGGATCTGGGGATGCGAAGCCTGACACTGGCAGGTTATCTGGGGATCATCCTGTTACTTCTGTATTCCATGATGGAGGGTTCGATTTCCATCGGTGCATTTGCCGCCGTATTTTCTTCTATCACAACATTAATTACCTTTATGAATGATGCCATCGGGAATCATTTGGGGTCATTGTTTGACAATTTTGGATTTGTGAAAAAATATTTTGAATTTTTTGATCTTCCAGAGGAGACGTCAGAAGAGGGAGAGATTGGCTGGCAAGATAAGGTGGAAGTAAAACATGTCTCTTTTTGTTATCCTGGAACAGACCAGAAAGTACTGGAGGATGTTTCTTTTGAAATCCAAAAAGGAGAAACCATTGCGCTTGTGGGAGAAAATGGCGCGGGGAAAAGCACGCTGGTCCGGATCCTTTCTGGTGTACTGATCCCGGATGCGGGAGAGGTTCTGGTGGATGGAAAAGATTTGTTTTCTGTGTGCCAGGAGGATCGTTTTCGGTATGTATCCGCGGTATTTCAACAGTTTATAAAGTATCAGATGAGCCTTCGCGAAAATGTGGAGATCTCAGCACAGGACAGCGACTATGAGAAAATGAAGCACTGCGTTCAAAAAAGTGAAATATTTCTGGATGAACGCTTCCCCCAGGGGTATGATACCATGTTGTCCAGAGAATTCGATGGGATTGATCTATCCGGCGGGCAATGGCAGCGTGTGGCACTTGCAAGAGGTTTATATAGAGACAGCAGGATCATACTGCTGGACGAACCGACATCCGCCATCGATCCGGTGGAAGAAGGTGTGCTGTACCGGAAATTTCAGAAAATGATCCAGAATAAAATGGGGATCCTTGTGACACACCGGCTTGGTTCAGCCAGGATTGCCGATCGTATTGTTGTGCTAAAAGACGGAAAAGTTGTGGAACAGGGAACCCATGAAGCATTGCTTGACAGGCGGGGGCATTATGAAAAGATGTACCAGGAGCAGGCAAAATGGTATGAGCAGGGAAGATAGAAATCAGCAAAGATAGAAATCAGCAATAGTTGTATATTGGACGGATGAATGATATACTATGGTTAGAAATTAATATTTTTATTGAAATAATGGTTTATGGAGGATAATATGGCTCTGGAGAATAAACTGGGTATTAACGATTCAGCAGAACTTGCGAGGGAAGAAGAAAAAATAAGCAAGATCAAAGCAATTAAATTGTATGAAAGCCAAATCATTGAAGAAGTTGAAGCTGGGAAGTTTTCTGGTCTTGCTAAAAATCGGGTTTGTCAAGTAAAGTGTGTAAGTTTTTTTGATTTTTTTGGTGGCCGAGTTAATCGACCACCTTTTTGCATATGTAACTAAGTTATACAGAAACTGTCTTAAAAATTTTCATATTTCAATATCCGGGCTTGTATCTTGTCATCCATGGAAAGCTGGTTTCTGACCATAGCCCAGTTGGGTATAGGACGGTTGTTCCATTTTTTGTATAATTCTGTTATACGCAGATAAAGTGCCTTGCGTACTGCATCCTCGCTGGGAAAGGAACCCTTTTTCGTTACTTTCCGGAAACTGGAATTGACGGCCTCTATGGCATTCGTCGTATACATTACTTTCCGGACGGCGCTTCCATAATTGAACAGCTGCTCCACATGCTGCCAGTTGCGGACCCACACATCCACAGCTCCCGGATAACGGCTCCATGCCTGTTTAAAGCGCTCAAATTCCGCTGCCGCTGCTTTCAGGCTGGAAGCACCGTACACTTTCTTTATCTGGGCCGTATATGCCTTGTAATCCTTTGATGGTATGTACCGGATGGAGTTCCGGATCAGATGCACAATACACCGCTGGACAACGGCATCCTTAAATATGGACGTCGCTCCTTCTTCCAGGCCGGAAACGCCATCCATACTGATGAACAGCACATCTTCCACACCCCTTGCCTTGATCTCGTCAAAGATCTGCATCCAGTAGTGTTTTCCTTCTGCCTCACCGATCCACAGTCCCAAGATGTCTTTTATCCCATTCACATCATATCCCAGAATCACATATACGGCACAGTTTTTAGTTTCTGTTTCTTTGCGGATGGAGACATAAAGACAGTCCACAAATAAAAAGGTATAGAACCTTTTAAGCGGACGGTTCTGCCATTCCTCTGCTGTTTCGATGACACGGTCTGTGATATTTGAAATGGTTTCATGGGAAATTTCAAAACCATAGATCTCTTCAATGGTATCTGCAATATCCCGCTGGCTCATTCCTTTCGCATACATAGACAGAACCTTGCCCTCAACGCCGCTTACATCCCTGGAACGCTTTGGTATCGCCTGTGGTTCAAAGGAAGCATCCCTGTCCCTTGGGACATCCACAGGAATGTCCCCATAGGTTGTTTTAACCGTTTTATGGCTGTATCCGTTTCTGCGGTTATCCGTGGCTTTGAATCCATGGTCGTTGGCTTCATAGCCAAGGTGGGAATCCATCTCTCCCTGAAGCATGGATTCAAACATTGGTCCAAATATGTCTTTGAGCGCTGCCTGCATATCCTCAGCAGTTCGTGGCTGGTATTCATCAATAATTGCCTGTGCAATAGCCATACCGGCTTTATTGCGTCTGTTTTTTCTGGGTGCCATAATTTCTGTACTCATAAATCCTTTCATCCTTTCTTTCGAGTATACCGCACCTTATCATAAAAATAAAGTGCGTAAGTTTAGTTAACGGTAACTTACACACTTTATATTACACTCTCTTCTGGTCTTGCTAAAATCCATAAATTTTTTTGTAAAGATATAGTTTTTAACATACTTATATTTTACACCAACTGCCG
>CAJUFM010000085.1 GCA_910585745.1 uncultured Eubacterium sp.
TTTTAATGCGGTCATTGTTAATTTAGAAAGTATGGAAAAAGAACAGCAGAGGGAATGTCTGGATCATATTGAGAGCAATATCCATGTGATGAGATCCTATCTGGATGAGAACATAGATTTGAAGGAAAATGCTCTTGATATTCCAGTAATGGGTATGGCGGTTCTGCACCAGCAGTTTTTATTAGTACAGGCGATTGAAGAATGGATTGCGGCTCTTAAAAAGGAATGAAAAGATAGAAACCTTAATATTTTAAAAATTTTTGTCACAAAGACGAGGAAACAATGTCTAATTAAGTAAGGAGGTAAAATCTATGAATGAAAAAAAGAAGGAAGAATTACAGGCTTTTGTCGATAAAGCCACAGCAGGAGATAAAAAAGCTCTTGAAGCGCTTATTACTGGCGTGCAGGATATGGTATTCAATTTATCCCTGCGGATGCTTGGTACATTTGTGGATGCGGAAGATGCCACGCAGGATATCTTATTGAAAATAATTACGCATCTGTCGTCTTTCCGGGGTGACAGCTCATTTACAACATGGGTATTCAGCATTGCAGTAAATCATCTGAAAAATTATAAAAAGCATATGTTTGCCCGCTGTCCGTTAAGTTTTGAATATTATGGTGATGACATAGAAAACGGAAAAATACAGGATGTGCCAGATCTAACCCAGGATGTAGAAAAGGATATATTGGCAGAAGAATTGAAAATGTCCTGTACCAATGTTATGCTGCAATGCCTTGACATGGAAAGCAGGTGTATTTTCATATTAGGTACTATGTTTAAGCTGGACAGCCGGATTGCGGGGGAGATTTTGGAAATGACTCCAGAGGCGTATCGCCAGCGGCTTTCCCGAATACGCAAAAAAATGGCAGACTTTCTTGGACAGTATTGTGGGGAATATGGCAGCGGCAGATGTAAATGTAAAGAAAGAGTGAATTATGCAATACAAAATCATAGAATAAACCCGTCGCAGCTGGACTATACGACAGCAACGGAAATTTCCATTCAAACCATGATGGATGTGAAAAACGCTATGGAAGATATTGACGATTTATCACAGGATTTTTCCTTTTGCAAGCCCTACCAGTCTCCCGAACGCACAAAATATCTGATACAGGAATTTTTAGAGTCCACGCAGCTTTCCATTATCCAGAACTCATAAAGGAGATGATAGAATATGAATACACAGTTAATTATTGATTATTTATCGGCATTGAGCATGAATAACAACCGCGAATGGTATCATGCGAATAAGGATGACTATAAAAAAGCAAATGCTGAATTTGAAGAATTATTGCAGGCATTGATACTGGAGATTGGAAAATTTGACAGCAGTATTTTACATAATGATCCGAAGGATCTTACGTTTAAGATTGTAAGGGATACCCGTTTCAGCCATGATAAATCGCCTTATAATCCCGCATTCCGCGCCCATATTTCTTCTAAGGGCAAGCTGCCTGTCCCTGTGGGATATTATCTTATGATAAAGCCCGGTGGTCAGTCCTTTTTAGGCGGCGGCTTGTTTGCACATATGTTTAAAGATGCAACAACCATGGTACGGGATTATATTGTACAGAATGGTGAAGAATGGGAAAAAATTATACATGAGCCAGCCTTTGAAAAGTATTTCACTGTACAGGGAACAGCATTAAAAAATGTTCCGAAAGGATATGAGAAAGAACATCCCCAGGCGGAATATCTGAAATTTAAGAGTTGGTATCTGGAATATCCGCTAAAGGATGAAGAATTCATTGATGCAAATGTATTTGCTGCAAAGGCGGCGGAGATTTTCATGATCATGAAACCCTTTAACGATTATTTAAATAAGGCCCTTGATGGATTCCAGATGCCGGCAAGGTGACAGGCAATCGCTGATCATCGGTTTTGTATGCTTGTGAATACAGAAAAAACCGGATCTAACAGCTCCGCTTAGCCAGTAGATATTGAAAAAGCTATTTTGCTGTGGTAAAATGCTTAAAGTATCGATTTATGGACTTAGGAGCAAAAAATGAAACTGATTTTAAGTTACATCAGAAAGTATCTTGGTATCTTTCTTCTTTCCACCTTATTTCTGACGCTGGAAGCGGCAGCAGATCTTCTTCAGCCTGCGTTCATGTCTGTTATTGTGGATCAGGGGATCAAGAATGCCGACATAAACCAAATTCTTCGATTGGGGACAGCCATGCTGGGGATCGCCCTGGCAGGGGCTGTCTGCGCTGTTATACGAAATCGTTTTGCCAGCTTTGTCTCTCAGACCATCGGCAGGGAGCTGCGTCATGATATGTACCACAATGTGCAGCAGCTTTCCATGGAAAACATTGACCGTCTGCGCCCTGCTTCCATTATTACCCGTATTACTAATGATGTGGCGCAGATCCAGGAGTTTATCAACGGCATCATGCGGATCATGGTAAAGGCGCCGATCATTGGCATTGGCGCCATTATACTGATCATGGTCCAGACGCCGGGACAGGCGCCGGTTATGGCGGGGATCCTTCTGATAACCTCTGTACTGGTCTGGGGGAATATGCGGATTGGTTATCCCCGGTTTGGGACAGTGCAGAAAAGACTAGACCGGTTAAATGGGGTGGCAAGAGAATTTCTTTCCTCTGTCCGTGTGGTAAAGGCATTCCGTGCGGAGGAAGAGGAGACGGAGAAATTTGAGGGAGTCTCACTGGAGCTGGCCCGTGCCAATACCGCTGCACTTCGGACGATGGCGGTGTTTTCGCCCTTTATCAATCTGACAGTGAATTTTGGTATTGTTCTTTTGTTATGGATCTCCGGGAACGAACAGAGCGGAGAGATCGGCAGACTTATGGCTTCCGTCAATTATATGACACAGGTGCTGTTTTCTGTAACGATGATTTCCAATACGCTGAATACAGCGGTCAGGGCAACCGCCTCTTCGGCAAGAATCCAGGAGGTGCTGGAGGAACGGCCGGCACAGAAACTGCCAGAAAACCCTCTTATGCCAGATATCACAGGTGATATCCATTTTGACCATGTATCCTTTGCTTATGCGGGAGCGGGGAAGGAATCTCTCCATGACATTGACATACATATTCATTCCGGTGAGACCATTGGGATCATTGGTTCCACCGGATCTGGAAAAACGACTCTCGTCAATCTGGTGCCTCGGTTTTACGATGCTGTGTCTGGGAAAATATGGATGGATGGAAGCGATGTGACACAGATCGAACCAAAGTGGCTGAGAGAGGCGGTGGCTGTCGTGCCCCAGAAGGCGTTGCTTTTTTCTGGGACCATCCGGGATAATCTGCGCTGGGGACGTAACGAAGCCGGGGAAGATGAGCTGCGGGCGGCGGCAGAAACTGCCTGTGCCCATGCTTTTATCCAGCAGAGTGGGCAGGGATATGATACACTGCTCGGCCAGGGCGGGGTGAACCTTTCCGGCGGTCAGAAACAGAGACTTTCCCTGGCGCGGGCGCTGGTCCGGAGACCGCGGATCCTGATTTTAGATGACTGCACCAGTGCGTTAGATGCACAGACAGAATCCGATGTACTAAAAGGACTTCGGAATATGGCGGGCAGCATGACAGTGCTGCTGGTCAGCCAGCGGATTTCTACGGTTATGGGCACGGACCGCATTTTGTGCCTGGATAATGGCAGCATGGCGGGGTGGGGAACCCATGAAGAACTGATGGATTCTTGCTCTATGTATCAGGAGATTTATCAATCCCAGATCGGAGGTGGATCCCATGGCTGAAAGAAGTGGAGGAGTGCCTCCGGTTAATCTAGGCGGAATATCCCGCCCTGGCCGTGGCGGAGTGGTGGTGAAGCCTAAAAATATGAAGGGGACGCTGATCCGTCTCTGGAAACTGACAAAGGGGCAGAGAAAAGGGCTTGGGTGGATTCTTGTGTTGTCTGCCTTTGCTTCTGGTGCCTCTATTCTTTCGCCCTTTGTGACGGGAAGGGCGGTGACCGCAGTCAGTGACGGCGATACGGTTCTATGGATTCTGGTTTTGCTGACGGGATTGTATCTCAGTGACTGGCTGGTGAAGTTTCTGCAGGCTTTTTTCATGGCGTCCATCGGGCAGCGTGTGATACATCATATACGGAGAACTTTGTTTGGCTGGATCAAGACCCTTCCACTGTCCTTTTTTGACCTGCACCGCCACGGTGAGCTGATGAGCCGTCTGACAAATGATGTTGACAATATCAGTACGACGATTTCCAATTCACTGACCCTGCTTATGACATATGGGTTTACCGTTGTGGGAATCTTTGTTATGATGTTGTGTTTAAGCCCAGCGCTGACAATGGTATCGCTGTGTGGCGTAGGACTGATATTTCTCCTTACCAAAACCATAACGAAGCGGACCAAAGTACTTTTTTCCGGACAGCAGAAGAGTCTTGGTTCGCTGAACGGGCAGGTGGAAGAAAGTATTTCGGGACTTTTTGTAGTGAAGGCATTCTGCCAGGAAGAGGAGATGGAGCGGGAGTTTGCAGAAAGGAACCGTGAGCTTTGCAAAGTATCGATCCGGGCGCTGATCTGTTCGGGGTATCTCATGCCGCTTATGAATGTGATCAATAACCTTGTGTATGTGGTGATGTCGGTTTTATGTGGTGTTTTGTTTGTAAATGGCAGGATTACAGATATCGGGCTGGTTACAAGTTTTCTGCTCTACGTGCGTCAGTTTACCCGTCCTTTCGTGGAGATTGCCAATATTTATAATAATTTTCAGACGGCGGTCGCCGGGGCAGAGCGGGTGTTTGAAATACTGGATGAACAGCCGGAACCCCCGGATCGGGAAAAAACCGTAAGCTTAGAAAATCCCCGCGGTGACATTGAATTGCGGCATGTGGAGTTTGGCTATCAGCCAGGACAGCCTGTACTGAAGGATATTTCCCTAAAGATTCCTGCGGGAACGCAGGCTGCTATCGTGGGAGCCACTGGTTCCGGCAAAACAACGATCATCAATCTTCTGACAAGATTTTATGATGTTTCGTCGGGAAGCATTTTGTTAGACGGACATGATCTGCGGGATTACCGGATGGAGGATCTAAGGCGGGCATTTGGCGTGGTACTCCAGGATACGTCTCTGTTTGCCGCCACGGTCCGGGACAACATCTGCTATGGACATCCAGAAGTCGCTTTGGAACAGGTGCAGGAGGCGGCGCGGACAGCAGGGGCGGACAGTTTTATCCAGCGGTTGCCAAAAGGGTATGATACGGTTTTAAAACATGGAGGCATGGAGCTGTCCCAGGGAGAGAGGCAGCTTTTGACCATAGCCAGGGCGGTGCTTGCCAATGCTCCGATCCTGATCCTGGATGAAGCCACAAGTTCGGTAGATACCGTGACGGAACAGAAGATCCGGCAAGCCATGCTCAAACTCTGTACAGACCGAACTTCCGTTATCATTGCCCACCGTCTTTCAACGGTCCGGGATTCTGATCTGATCATTCTGCTGGAAAATGGGAAAATTGCCGAGCAGGGGAATCATGAAGAACTGATGGGGCTGAACGGGCGCTATGCCCAGATGTACAGAACCCAGACAGAATGGAATGGTTGATGCTTTAGAAAAAATTCCTTTTCAGTAAGCACACTTTGGTGTATAATATTGTCATGTGATTATGATAGGGATAAGTACGGAACCACAAAAATAACAAAACGAGGTATGACATCAATGAGGAAGATTAGGAAGAGAATCGTAAGGACAAAAAAGACGGCGGTGATGATTTCGCTGGCTGCTGTCAGTATGGCACTTTTATTTCAATGGGTGAACGGGGATCAGGCGAGGGCATCGGAACCGGACCGGTCTGTGAGCCTGGGGGCTGCCCAGATTGTTTCACCGTCACTTCCCGGGGAAGGGAAAGAGTGGAGTGGTGATCATATCTATTATGGAAATTATGAGGGCAGACCGATCCGGTGGCGGGTGCTGGATACAACAGGAGAAAACGGAAGCAGTTCTATGTCGGGAGGCTTCTTATTACAGTCAGATCAGATTTTAAAGACGATGCCTTTTAAAGACAGCACAAATAATAATGTTCGGCCTCCAGCTGGACATTTTCCGGACAACCAATGGAGTGTCAGTGACATCCGCAGCTGGCTGCAGGGACAGGATGGTTTTCTTAGCGATGCGAATTTTTCAGATCAGGAAAAAAAGAGGATTTTGCGGACGACAAGGGAAGCTGGGGATTTATCCATCGCGGGGTTGGAGAGTACAGCTTTGAACAGAGATACGATGTTTCTGCTGGATGTATCAGATCTGGCAAACAGTGGATATGGGTATTCCTATGACACGGCGGGAGGAGATTTAAAGGCTTCCTGGTGGCTCCGGAGTGCCTATGGGAAATCCAGTTCAGGTGCTGGCTGTGTACTTCCTGGGGGACAAGTATTCCGTGATTTTGTGTTTGAGGAAAATGGAGTGGTGCCTGCCTTTAACTTAGATCCCACTGGTATTTTGTTTATGACAGCGGCAGATACAGCGAAAAATGATGAGATAGAGCCGGTGGAAACAGCGGAGATCAACGAGTGGAAACTGACGCTGTCAGAAGGTGAGACTTTAGAAGCAGGTGGAGCGGAACGGCAGTCGGATGAGATTACAGTTCCCTATACGTATTTGGGAGAGGGTGCCAATCAGATTTCAGTTATGATTACTGATGGTGATCCGAAAGACAGTGATACCGTGGTAAATTTTTATGGAAAGGTGTCAGTTGATACTTTCGACAGCGAGGGAACCGTTTCGTTTACGCTGCCGGAAGAATTTGATGAAGAAAGTGAAACCGTATATCTTTTGGCAGAACAGGCCAATGACGGGAATCAGACAGATTATGCCAGCGAGCCGGTAGAGATTGAGATCCCCCCCGCCCACGAGCATCAATGGGAGTGGCGGTTTGATGCGGATGGACACTGGGAGGTATGTGTGGCGCCGGGTTGTGACCTTGATGAAGAGGATGCCATGGAGGATTACGAAGAACATGATTTTGGTGAAAACGAAGGTGTGGTGATCAAAGAGGCCACCGAAGAGGAGGATGGGATAGAAGAGATCCTTTGCGATATTTGTGAAAACTTGATCCAGGTTCCATTTTCATTTGAAGGCCCCGAAGAGCCGGAGGAACCGGAAGAGACAGAAGGACCAGAGGAGCCAGATGAACCCCATGAACATGAATATGAAGCTGTGATTGTCAAGTCGGCAACTTGTACGGAAACGGGGATTCGCAGATACACTTGTGAGGACGAGGACTGTGCTTACAGCTATGATGAGGTGATCCCTGCTTTGAGCGCTGCCCTTAGTCATACATTTGGACAGTGGAAGCAGGAAACAGCGCCGACCACGGAGCGGGAAGGATTGTCCAGACGGACCTGTACGGTGTGTGGGGCGTCACAGACGCAGAAAATCCCCAAACTTGTGCCACCACATGAGCATTCCTATGCGGAAGATGATTGGAAGATGAATGATAAATATCATTGGGTTCAGTGCGAATGTGGTGAAGTGGAGGATATGGAGTCCCATGAATGGAACAAGGGTAAGGTGCTTAAGAAGATGACCAAAAAACGGGAAGGGGAGATTCAGTACCGTTGTACAGTATGCGCAAAGACGGTGAACCATACCCTTGCAAAAATTGGAACGAAATTTACCAGCGGTTCGTTCAACTATAAGGTAACGATTGACAAAAACGGTCGTCCCACTGCTACACTGCTCGGTTTTGCCAAAGGAAAAAGCAAAAAGGTAGTAAATGTGCCAGGTACTGTTTCCTTAAATGGTGTTGCTTATTCGGTGACAAAGATTGCAGATAAAGCCTTTGCTTCTAACTTGAAAATACGAAAAATTGTTATTAGTAACAGCGTTGAGAAGATTGGAAATTATTCTTTTTTCTTCGCTCAAAATGTGGAATCCATTACATTGGGAACGGGAGTGAAAGAACTGGGAGAACATGCTTTTTGCCACACTTACAAACTAAAATCTGTGGTGGTAAAGAGCAAGAAGCTGAAGGAAGCGGTTACCGGTCTGCTGCATGGCGTCAAAGAGAATGTCAGCATCAAAGTACCCGCGAAAAAGGTAAAAGCATATCAGAAGGATGTATTTTACACCCATCCGCTATGTGTGAAAGCAGTGAAATAAATAAAGAATAAGAATTCCCAGATGAGATCGTTCATTCTTTCAGAAGAGTGAACGATCTTGCTATTTTACAAGTGAATAAATGGAACAATATTTCCAATTTATGTACAAATTTAGAAAAAGTTTGACAAAACATACCACAATGAGTACACTGAATTCAAAACAAATATTTTTGTCTGGCAAAGCTGCCAGGTGGAGGAAAGGGATAAGAGTGAAAAATAAATTTTTCACTCTGCAAGTTTGTGCGCGCACGCCCAAACTTGTGTGATGCGCAAAAGGCGTGCGCGTATGGAGGGAAACATGAAAAAACATTTTGTTAAAAGAGTGGTAAGTGTACTGCTGGCTGGTGCTGTTTTAGTTTCAAGCATACCTGCTGCGCAGACCAGAGCAGCTTATGAGGAGAATACGCAAAGCATTGTCTATGAGACAGAGACGTATCAGGTCACAGGAAAGATAACCAATGAATGGCAGAACCATTACCAGGGAGAAATTATTCTGGAAAACACAGGAAAAGAAAAAATTGAGAACTGGAAACTGATCTTTGAGTCCCGGGATGATTTTGATAATATGTGGAATGCAAAGATCGAGAGCCACGAAGGAAATACATATACAATTAAAAACTGCGGCTATAATCAGGTGATCCAGCCAGGAGAGAAGGTGTCGATCGGATTCCAGGCGGGCTATAGCCAGGAAAAAGACATGCCGGATTCCTTCCGCATGCCCCAGTATGAAGTGGAAGAACTGGGGGAAAAATGCCGCCTGACTTTTGATGTGGAATCTAAGTGGAAAGGGGGCTGTATTGTAAAGGCAACATTGAAAAATGTATCCCAGGAAGATATCGAGGACTGGAAGATATCCTGGGAGATGCCATTAAACTATGAGATCAAGGAGATCTGGAATGCCGGGATCAGCGGAAGAGAAGATAGGGTATATAAGTTATCTTACGCGGATCATACTGCCATCATCGAGGCAGGGGAAAGCATAACCTTCGGTATGAAATGGACTTTTCCCGGGGACGGGGAAGACATACAGATGCCGGAAAACATAAGGATCACGCAGATGCGGGACTGTTCTCTTAAGATGGACGAGCAGTGGCACCGGGAGATGATCCATGCCAATGACCAGGATGTGGTAAAAGCATGTAAAAAGGGCTATCAGGTAAAGGTTGGACTGCTGGACTCCGGCGTGGATTACTCGGACACCCTGTCCGTAGTGGAGCGGGAAAATTTTGTGGAAACCTATGACGATTCCAATATTCTTTATGATGACTTAAGCGGTCACGGGACAGCTGTCGCTGGTATCATGGGGGCAAAAAGGGAAAACAGAGACAGGGAAGAGGAAGAAGAGGAAGCAGAGGAACCGGGGGATGACGTTCCTTTTGACGGTAGTTTTCTTACGGAAAGAGACAAATGTGTATCAGAAGGGGTTCCTCAGGAAACCCCGGAAGGGTTTACTGAACCGGAAGCAGGTGAGGTGGCAGCGGATTCGGAAGACCTTTCCCCTGGAGAAGAAGAGGATCCGCTAGCATTCCACTATGCTGACAACTATGCAGACCATTATGCACAGATCGACGGGGTGAATCCCAATGTGAGGATTTATTCCGCAAGAGTGCTGGATGAGAAAAACCATGCGCCCATAGAAAGGGTGATCCAGGGCATAGAATGGGCGGTCGACCAGGGTGTGGATATCCTCAATATCAGCTGGGGAACCGACCGGGATGACGAGCGGCTGCACCGCGCCGTCAAATCTGCCAGTGACAAAGGGATCTTGATCATCGCAGCGGCAGGAAATGGGGAAGAGATACAGTATCCTGCCAGGTATAAAGAAGTGATGGCAGTGGGAGCTGTGAACGGCAGGGGAGAGAAGGCAGAACAGAGCGCAGAAGGAGGGGAAATGGAAGTGGTGGCGCCGGGAGAAAACATCGCTTCCTATGGTGCCTTTGAGTGCTTGAATACCTTTTCCGGAACCAGCATGGCAGCTCCGCAGGTGACGGCGCTGGCGGCAATGCTCTGGCAGAGGGATCTGGAAAAGCCGGCAGAGTTCATCCGCAGCCTTATCGATGTCACAGCAAATCACCTGGGGGATGAAAAGGTATACGGATACGGATTGATTGACTGTGCCTATGCGCTGCAGTATTATGACGATTTTGAGAAAGAATACTCCGGGCAGAAGAAGATCGCAGAACATGTAGAGGACCTTCTGGATACAGAGGAAGGGATCAAAAACGAAAAGGATATAATCGGCTGTGAACAGGACGAAGTAGCAGCCTCCTGGGTGAATGTAGAGCATCGCGAGCTGGCGGGAAGCAACAAGGACATAAAAAAGGGGATCGTGTATCCGGATCAAGATGCAAGTGATCTGAAAGGAATGAATGATAATCCATATTTCCATGGTTACTATACAAAGGACTATGTCCTGGGATATCTCTTTT
>CAJUFM010000086.1 GCA_910585745.1 uncultured Eubacterium sp.
TTTCCTGGTGGAGGGGAGAAGTGGATTTTTCTATAGGATTTGTCTCACCGGTCAGGGTGGATTCCTCGATGGAAAGTCCCATGACAGATATGATCCTCGCATCGGCGGGAACGAGATTGCCCGCTTCCAGTACGATGAGATCTCCGGGAACCAGAAGAGAGGAATCGATCTGCTTTAATTCACCCTCCCGGTATACCAGCGCCAGGGGCGCGGAGAGGTTTTTCAGCGCCTCCAGCGAACGTCTCGCCTTTGCTTCCTGAACAACACCCAGAATCGCATTGATGATCACAATGGCGAGTATGATGGAGGGCTCGATCAAGTCCATCCGGTGTTCCAGACAGGAGACAGCAAAGGAGATGCCGGCTGCGATCAGAAGAGTTATGATCATAAAATCCTTAAACTGGTCAATAAAATTTTTCAACATGCTGTCTGGTTTTTTATGAGCCAGCTGGTTTTTCCCGTATTTTTGTAGATATGCCTCCGCTTTTTTCTGGTGCAGTCCGTTTTCCATATCGGTGTGGAAATGTTTTTCTATCTCTTTTGCAGGTGTGTTATACCAGTCGCTTTTATTTTTCATCCCTGTTGTCCCGAATCTGTTTTACATCATTTTTATGACTTTAAATCTGGAATTATAACTTTTCCCCAGGATAATCATAAGATAAAATAAATAAGTCGGATTTTAGGAGAATTTGGAGAACGTGATCAAGATAATATTGCTTGGTTTATCCGCCAGCATTGATTCCTGGGCGGTGGGGGCTGCTTACCGGGCAGGGGACATCCGTATCCCCTGGTACACAAAAGCGGTCGTGGCGCTGGTCTCCGCCATTACGTCCATGGCTGCAGTGTTTTTGGGAAATGGCATGGGGCATTTTGTGGATACGGCTTATATCCAGATGGCAGGAGGTTTTGTGCTTTTTGTCATCGGTCTGCGGTCAGTCTGGGGCGTCTGTCACCACCGGGAAGAAAAGAATTATGACGCGGATTCATCTAAGACCATTGATCCCTGGGAGGGGGTTCTGCTGGGAGGTGTTCTTGCCTCGGATTCTTTCTGCGGCGGTCTCAGCCTGTGCGCTATGGGGGCAGAAGCCTATATATTTCCTTTTATTGTGGGGATTCTCACCTATGGTTTTTTACTGCTGGCAGATAAGAAGGTAAAATGTATCGGAATCTCCCACTATTTTGCCGGGGTCGCCCTGGCTGTTATCGGAATCATACAGCTGGCGGGAGCGCTGCAGTAGAGCTGCGGTGGAGCCACAGTGATCCGGAAAGGGAATGCACTGGAATTTCCTATTTACAAAACCGCTGTATTTATATACAATTATAATAGAATCTGGATATGGATCCAGACACTTTCAGAGAAAGGCGGATATGTGTATGGACGGGGCAGCACAGTTTTTTATGGGGGCAGGCGGTGTACTGACTGGTTATATCATCATAGGGATCGCTGCCGCCATCGGAAGGATCGTGGGGGGATCGTTATTACATTTCAGGTTTGATCACTTTATTTTTTTTATGATAAAAATCAGTAAGAAAAACAGAGGATTTTCTATCGGGCTGTGTGATCCACAGCCCTACATAAGTTGTAGTATGACAGACCCGAAGGATACCCGGATGAGGAATCTGATCTACGGGGCATTCTCCATGGCGGTGGCGCTGTTTTTTACGGAGACAGCCTGTTTTCAGATCTGGGGGACAAAGATTATGCCCCAAAATGTCTTCACGGTTCCGATGGCCGTTGTTATGGTGGCATATACTACTGTGCTGATGGTGCTTCTGGCATTCAACCAGAAGCAGAAAGCAGGCAGCGGGGCGGCGGGGATCATGAGGCGCGAGTACGAGCGGTGTTATGCGGCGATCCGGGAGGGCAGATCTCCGGCAGAGCTGGAAATCCAGACAGTATCTTACACTGGAAAGCTGACGGATCTGCCCGTCTATAAAAAGTATCTTCTGATGCTGTATTATCATTTTCTGGACCAGGGTGATTATGACAGTCTGCGGAAAGTAATGGATGAGATGGAGGATCATGTGCCAGATAAATGGTCCCGGGGAGAGATATCCAGTTTATGTGAATTTGTATTTTATAATGTGATCATTCAGCCTAATGAGGGGAAGGCACATTTTTATGGAAAAGCCTTTCTGGCAAAAATGGAGGGCAATGAGGAGGCGAATACAAAGAGGGTTTTCGCCTACTGGCTGTACTTTGTCGAAAAGGATAAGGGGGCGGCCCTGCAGATCGCCATGGAGGCGATGAAGGCGGTGGAAGGTTATTCCCTGACGGGCTGCCGCGATATGGAGATGCGTTTTATTGAGGCACTGATCAAACGCATTGAGCAAACACCATCATAACTGGGGAGAAATTGCGATGAGAGAGAAAGTCATGTCACTGGCTCAGGGCAGATTTACATATGAGCGGCCGGAGATCGTCTGTTCCACAGACCGGCTAGAGCTGGAAGTAGTCGAGGGAGGAGAAACTGCTTCTTCTTTTACTGTGTCCAATTCTGCGGGAACGAAGATCAAGGGATTTGGGGCAGTGGATCATTTCAACATAGAATTTCTGCCGGTTTTTGACGGAAAAGAAAATGAAATTACAGTAAAGGCATATGCTGCCAATAAAAAAGCAGGGGAGGTCATGACAGGAGAGCTCTGCATCGTGACGGACTGTGGAGAATATATGCTGCCCTATGAGGTCAGAGTACTGCCGCGCTGTCTCTGCAGTTCAGAGGGTGAGATTCATTCTTATGAGGAATTTGTGGAACTTGCCAGGGAAAACTTTGAAGAAGCAGTTACAATTTTTTATCACGATAAATTCAAAAGGATTTATCTGAAGGAGTGGGGAGATAAAAGGTTATATCAGAATTTAACTTTGAAAAACCCGAAAAAACAGGCGCTGGAGGAGTTTCTGGTAGCCCATGGTGATAAAAAGCCAGTTCGGTTTGCAGCGAATAAAAAGCAGATTTCCTTTGAGGTCAGGGACGAAGATATCCATGGTGAGATCCTGGTCGTGCTGGACAGCTGGGGGATGGCAGGGATCTGGGTGAGCACCAGTAGTTCTTATATTTCATTGGAAAAAGAAAATTTGAGTGATAAGGATTTTTTACAAAATCAGGCGGTGATTGCTTTTCATATCCGGGCCTCGGAGGTCCCGGAGGGGATTCACCGGAGTGTGGTCCTTCTGGAAAATGTGTATCAGAAACTAGAGATCAAGGTGAGGCTTCACGGGATCCGGGGCAGGAAAGAAAGGGCGAAAAAGCGCAGTTTGGACAAGCTGACGGAGCAGCTGGTGAAGTGTCATATCCAGTACATGATGAACAGCAGTTTAAAAGACAGGTGGCTCCGGGTGCTGGTGGAGAACCGGGAGAAGATTGGCAGTTCCGGCAAGGGAAATGATGTTCTCCTGGAAGGATACATGGCTGTTTTGACTGGGGAAGAGAGGAAGATGACTGCCTTTGTCAATGCGGTGACAGGGATGCCGGCGCCGGCTCCAGGGGACAGCATGGAAAAAGTATATAGTTATCTGACTATTATGTATGTACGGTGTCTTGCTCTGGATTCGCCGGAAGAAAAAAGCGGTTTGTGCCGGCAGATCAGGGAGTATTATGACAATGGCTGCCATCACTGGCGGCTTCTGGTTATGCTGGAGCGGCTGGGATATTTCGAGGGCAGCTCTCAGAGGCTGATGGAGGAACTGGAGCTGCTTTGCAAGGAGGGGGCTTGCAGTCCGTATCTGCATTTATACCAGATGTTACTGTTGCTGCAGGAGCCAGAGCTGCTGAAGAAATTGGACAACAGTGCAATAGGAGCTCTCAGATTCGGATTAAAACATGATTTAATTACTGAGGATCTGGCGATTGCAGTATCTTTCCTGGCGGTACGGAAGAAGAAATGTACTCCTGCTCTCCTGTCTGTACTGCAGGGCTGTTATGAAATATATGGCAGTAAAGATACTCTTCATAGTATCTGCGCTCTTCTGATCCGAACAGAAAAGCAGGATGCCAGATATTTTAAATGGTTCCGTCTCGGAGTGGAGCGGCGGCTGCGGCTGACAGAGCTTTTTGAATATTATATGTACGCAATGGACAAAGGTTGTTATGATGAAGCTTTGCCGATGGTGGCATCCTATTTTCAGTATGAGAACCATCTAAGAGATTCGGTGAGGTCCGGATTTTATGCAAGCATTGTCAGAAACAAGGAAAGGTATCCGGAATATTACCAAAGTTATTGTGAGGCGATACAGGAATATACGCTCCGGCAGCTGTATGAACACCGCATCAGTCCGGAACTGGCGGTGCTGTACAAAGAATATTTCACTGTGGACAGTTGTAAAGACCGGATCGCCAGAGAACTGCCGGGGGTTTTATTTGTTCACCGGCTTCACTGTGAGAACAGGAATATGGAGCGGGTGGTAGTCGTCCATGATGAGGGCGGCGGGGAGATGGTTTATAATCTTGTCAACGGAGAGGCAGATATCAGTATAGGGACGGAGAATTTTAAGCTGTATTTTATAGATAAAAATGGTTATTATCATGGAAATACAGTGTCATACCAGCTGACAAAGATATTAAACCTGGAGTCTATGGCGCAGGGCTGTTATGAAAATGGTTCTGACAATCTGGTACTATTGCTTTACTTATTTTCAGAGACCTTGAAAAAGAAGGATATTGGCGCCAAAGATGCCATCCTTCTGCACACAATGATCCGACGGCAGGTGCCCGGCATGGAGTACAGGCAGAAGACCCTGCTCATTCTCTATGACTATTACAAAGCCATTGGCGAGGATCTGCTGCTGGAGGAGGTGATACAAAGCATTGATTTCCAGTATCTCACCCAGGAGAGGCGTGCGGGGATCCTGCAGACGATGATCCAGCACGAATGGAAAGATGAAGCTCTGGGCGTACTGAAAAAGTACGAGATCACCAGCTGCAGCCGGAAACTTCTTTTGCTTCTGATCACCTGGAAGCTGGAGGAGGATCGGGAGCATTTTGAGCCGTACTATATGAAGCTCTGCAGTTTCCTATATCAGGGAGGCATAAAAAATAATCAGATTCTTTCTTATCTGGCAGATTTTTATATGGGGAGCATTTCTGTGCTTTTTGATATATATGAGGCTGCCCGGAAGAATGGGGCGGAAATATCGGACGGTGGGACGGAACGGCTTCTGGGGCAGGCTTTGTTTGTAGAGGATGATCTTGAGAAATATGCGGATATATTCCTTGATTATTATGAGTATGGCGCGAACCGGATTCTTGTAAAAGCCTTTTTAGGTTGTATCTCCTATGGATATCTGACTGAAAAATGCCAGATGCCGGAGGGGATCTGGGAGAAGATCCGAAGAGAGGGGCTTTCCGAGGAGAATCAGAGTATGATACTGGCCTCTCTGCGTTATTATGCCGGCATGGATGAGTATACGGAGGCGGAGAAGGAGTATATCGGGTATCATCTGTCCCATTTTGTTTCTGCCGGCAGGATATTTTCCTTTATGAAGGGATTTATTGGCAAAGTGGAGATTCCTTTTGAGGTACTTCATGGAAGTATCATCCAGCTGTATTATTCCCGCAGTAAAGACCTCTATATTGAGCTGACCCATGAGGATGGGGAAAAAGAGGTCTGTCAGATGAAGCCGGTATTTGAGGATATCTATGTATATCAGACCTTGCTATTCCGGGGGGAGACAGTTCATTACCAGATTTTTGCCGGAGCAGGATCCCCCCCTGTCAGGCAGGGAGTGATCCGGGCGGCAGAGGAAGAAGAAACGACAGAAACGGGACAGGAGGCAGCCGCCTTTTATGAGATGGTGAACCAGATGATCCGGGCGAAGGAAGACGGGGAAGAAGAGGTGCTGCACCAGCTGGTCCGGAAATACCGTTCCATGCAGGAAGTTTCCGGAAAGCTGTTTGATCCACTTTAAGGCGATGCTGTTATTAAAGCGGCATGTCAGTATGATTGGAAAGGTTTGATTTGCTATGAGCCAGCGAAGGCTGTATGTGGGCTTGGATATTAGAAATGATATTTCCCAGATCGCTGTTTTGGGGCCGATGCTTCAGGAGCCGGAGATATTGGATCCGGGAGGAAATGAGAATGGAATTGATTATCCTACCAGGGTGGCAGTTCCGGGAACAAAAGAGTATATAGAAGGATTTCTGGAGAAGATCTACCGCCAGGAGCCGGTGGTGGCTGCGGGCAGGGAGACGGATCCGGTCAATATCCTGGCTGCATTTTTTCGCAAGATACTATCTAAGACACGGAAAAAGTATCCCAATGAATCCATCCGGCAGCTGGTGGTTACTACGGAATACCGTGATTACCGGTTGATCGGAATCATCTATCAGGCATTGTCAAAGATTGGGATTCAGAGGGACCGCGCGATGGTCATTGACCGGCGCCAGAGCTTTATCTATTATGTGCTGAGCCAGAAAAAAGAGTTGTGGATCAACCATGTAGGTGTGTTTGATTATACGAAGGACAGACTGATGTATCTTCAAATGGAAACGGACCGTTACAAGCGGCCAATGTTAGCTGCCGTGGAGGAGAGGGACTACAGCGACTATATTCCGATGTTTCAGGAAAAGGACAGTACCGAAGAGGAAAAGAATTCGATCTTTGAGGGGATGGTCCAGGGCGCCATCCACGGTAAGATCATCACGACTTTGTATATGACTGGGAATGGGTTTGAAGGGGGATTCGCCGGAGCTGTGATGAAAAAGCTCTGCGTGGGGCGCCATCTGTTTCAGGGAGATAACCTGTACGTGGCAGGGGCCTGCTATTGTGCCCGGGAAATGTCAGGGGAACGCAGGCTGGAAGAATTCGTATACCTGGATGAGGATACGGTGGAGGTTAATATTTCTATAAATGTATATACAGATGGGAAACCCCAGGAGATTCTTCTTGTCAGGGCAGGAACTCCCTGGCATCAGATCGATCATGAGATCGACCTGATTCCCGATGGAGACAGGGAATTGGAACTGAATGTGAAGAATATGCGGACAAAGGATAAGGCGAAACAATGTATCCCCATGGAGGGGATTCCTGGACGGACGGACAGAAAGGCGAGGATCGGCCTGCAGATGCGATTTGCCGGTAAGGAGAAATGTATTGTCACAGTCAGGGACAAGGGCTTTGGAGATTTTTATCCCTCATCCTGCCGGATCTGGGAAAAGACCATCACGATTGAATAAAGGAAGCGATATAAAATGTTTATTTTGTGCAAGGGAGAGCTGGCAAAAGAGCCGTATATCATACCGGTCTCGGAGACTCCGGTGTATTCGCTGGAAGAACTATGCTATTATATGTATCATCACATCTACAGCGTAACGGAAGAGTTTTTTGACGAGAAGCTGGCACAATGGTTCAGTGAACAGGCGGGGCTGGAGGCGCTGGCAGAAAAAATGCGCGGGCTGATCCGGAAAAAGAACGATCTCAAAGATCTGGTAGTTACGCTGATGTGTTCCTGTGATTATTACAAGGAAGAGGAGATCGTGCAGCTGGTAACGGTGATGAAGAAGATTGAAAATCTTCCGGCCCATGAGAAGAACAAGATAAAGGCGGATCATTATCTCCGGGCAGGAAAGTATGGAAAGAGCCTGCAGGAGTATAAACGGCTTCTCTATGGGGATATGGCAGAACAGTTTTCCACGGAAGAGTACGGTGATCTTCTCCATAATCAGGCGATTGCCCTGTTTCATGTATCTTTATTCCAGGAGGCTGCCAATGGTTTCAAAGAGGCATATGCCAGAAATCACAGTGAACAGTCTCTTCAACAGTATTTGTACGCGCTGCTGCTAAATGGTCAGGAAGAGCAGTTTGAACAAGAGGGTAGTTCTTTCGGAAAGACCGAGGAAGAATTAGCACAATTAAGACAGAATTATATAGAAGCGCAAACCGAGGGGAAGGATGACGGTGGCGAGGATGAGTTTATCAGCCGCTGTAAAAATGAGCTTCGGTCAGCATATTCAGATGGGGGTGTAAATGATGGGATTCCGATGGTTTCGCAGTAAGAAAAAAGAAAAGGGGGATCAGCAGCCGCCAGCAGAATCTGGCATAGAAAACGATACAGAGGCGGAAGGTGTAGAAAGAGATCTGGAAACCATGCCGGAGCAGATCAAGCTGGAAAAGGAAAAGGTGGATCTGACGAATAAACATATCCGGCTGGACTATATCCAGAGATTATACGATGGAATCCAGGAAGCGAAGAGGCAGTGTGGGGAGATCAAGACGGAGTATGGACAGGTAACTTCTTATCTGAAGGATATCCAGCTGATGGATCAGGCACAAGAAGAAGAGAAAGTGGTGCTGAAGGATACGGCGTCTGCCATTGTGGAGCTGACGGCAGAACGGGAAAAACGAAAGGGACGACGTTATAAATTCACGGACGCCCAGAGGGCAGCCATGGAAAACTTTGAACCAAAGGTGGAAGACGACATCTCAAAATTAAAGGAATTTGAGGATTATCAGATCAGGATCAAGCACGACATGCGGCAGTTGGACGGGGAAAAAAGGATGCTTTTAAGGGATAAGAGGGATATTATCCGGAAACAGAGTACGCTGCAGCTGGTAAGTAAGGTTCTTGGCTTTATGCTGGCGTTATTTGGCGTTCTTCTTGTAACGATACTGGTGGTGTTTGAGACCGACATCCGTGTGCCTTTTATTGCCACCGCCGCATTTGCCTTTGTGGTGACTCTTATCATCGTTATTGAAGCGGGAAAAAACCGAAGGGATATGGTTCTCACCGAGAGAAAATGCAACCGCGCCATTTCTTTTTCAAACCGGGTCAGGATTAAGTATGTAAATAATACGAGAACCATAGATTATATGTGTACCAAATACCGTGTGCGGAATGTGACAGAACTGGAATTTGTTTATGACCAGTACTGCAAGGCGAAACGGGAATGGGCAAGACAGCGGGAAGATGCCTTTCTTTTGAATGAAAAAAATGAGATTCTTCTGGCAGAACTGAATAAGCTCGGTGTGAAAGACCGGGATCTTTGGCTTGGCAGGGCGAATGCCATTGTGGATCCGAGAGAGATGGTTGAGGTCCGGCATGAGCTCAATGAGCAGCGTCAGAAACTGCGGACCCAGATCGATTATAACAATGGGATCATGCAGGATTTTATTCAGGAACTGGAACGGATCCGGAACAAAAAGCCAGAATATGCGCAGGAGATCGAAGATATGCTGAATGGCAGGGAATTGGAGGGATAAATGTATGAATATACTGTTTTTGCTGAAACCGAAAAAATCAGTTTCTTATTTGTATGATGATGATACCGTCAGACAGGGTCTGGAAAAAATGCGCGGCCACAGCTATACGGCGGCGCCAGTGATCTCCCATGAGGGATACTATGTGGGGACCATCAATGAGGGAGATTTTTTACGGGGGATCTTTCGTAACAAAGAAGGAGACCTGAAACATCTGGACAGAGAACTGGTGCGGGATATTTTGCGGAAGGACTGGAACCATCCGGTAAAAGTCAGCGCCACCGTAGAGGATCTGCTGGAACGTGTTCTCAATCAGAACTTTGTTCCAGTGGTGGATGACCGCGGCTTATTTGTGGGCATCATCACCAGACGGTCTGTTCTGAAACATTTTAGGGACCGGATCCTGGAATTAAAGAAAAAGGTGGAGGAAAGGGAGTGACACAGCATATGAAACCACGAGTGGATTATACTCTTTATCTCTGTACGGACAGAGATCTTATGACAACAGATACCATTGAGGAGGCGGTGGAGCTTGCCATCAAGGGGGGGGCGACGGTTATCCAGCTGAGGGAAAAGGACTGTTCTGGCAGAGAGTTTCTGGAGATTGCCCAGAGTGTAAAAGAGGTGACAGACGCCTATGAGATCCCGCTTATCGTCAATGACCGCATCGATATCGCCCTGGCGGTAGATGCGGACGGAGTTCATCTGGGTCAGAAGGACATTCCCGCTATGACAGCCAGGGAACTTCTCGGCCAGGATAAGATCATCGGGGTGTCCGCCTCCAATGCGGAGCTGGCACTACAGGCACAAAAAGATGGCGCAGACTACATCGGTGTAGGGGATGTGTTTGGCACATCTACCAAAGCCGATACCCATCATGTATCCATTGAGGAACTTGTGAAAATAAGAAATACCGTAAAGATCCCGATGGTGGCCATCGGCGGTGTGAACCACGGAAACGTGGAAAAACTCCGGGGAACCGGTGTGGATGGTGTGGCTGTGATCTCTGCAGTGATCGGCGCAAAGGACATCACCGGGGCAGCAGAACAGATGGTGGATAAACTGGAGAGGATAAAAAAGTAGATTATTTTATAAAATATATTTGCAAAACTAAAATATATATGATGTTGGGGTCAAAACCATAAATAAATTTGCCTCTGTTTCTATAGTACCTTG
>CAJUFM010000087.1 GCA_910585745.1 uncultured Eubacterium sp.
CCAAAATGTTTTTTGGATTATCTGGATCTGCTACTGCACTCTCAAAATCAATAATGCCATCCACCCCGGATTCTTCTGAGCGTATCCATTCATTTATCATAGTCCGGAGTTTTTCCGCAGCTTCTGTATAATCTTTGTAGGTTCCAAAGGGCAGGATCGGTGAAACATAAACCTTAATGTTATTGTCGTGACACAGCTTTATCATCTTCTTATACTCCGGGATCAGCAGATCATATTTACTGGTATCCCTGGCCCCAGTTATATCATTTACACCAAATAGGATAATGCAGTATTTTACACCATCGTGCTCCAGCAGATCCCTGGCAAATCTGTCCTTTCCTGCATCCGTCGGATAAGTACCAAGAATAGAATTCGCACCGATTCCTTCATTGATGAGCGAGATATTTTCTGTTCCCTCATTTTCCTGAAGCCTTTTCGCAAAATAATCAACCCATCTCACATAGCTGTCCGGCTTTTTGCCAAGGGTATCTGTTCCATAACCGTCTGTGATGGAGTCGCCAAAACATACTACTGCCTTGCTGTCCTCTGGTGACCAGATAGATACATCAGCGAGGAAAAACCAGCTTGTTGTAGTTTGGACAGATGTGAATTTCTCTTCCGATACCTGATTGCCGGAAACCTGATAGGTAGTCGCCCTTGCACCTCTGTGACCAGTTATGTTTCTCTCTGGTGCCTCACCAAAATATGCGGAAATAGCAATGTTTTCAAGGGCATACACAGGAAATTCAACTTCATCGGTCAGAATAACCTTCCCTTTGGGGATAACGAATTCTTCCTCCCCGTTTACTGTCACTGGTGTGTCAGTGAATACATCTATTTCAGATTTATTGGCCCAGACCTGTTTGGCAAGATGGAGAGATTTTATCTTCACATCACTTTCCCCATATTGATTTGACAGCCTAAGACGCAGTTTATCTCCTCCTGTTGTAACCCGGATGATCTGACGAACCGTAGTATCCGTGAGGGGCATTTTAGGCATGGCAGAATCTGTCGTATCACATCTTTCCTCTGCTGTTCCCCAGGTCGTTACCCATTTATATGCCTGATCCGGTAGGTTAGGCGAAGGAGATGGATCCGGTGCCTTGGAGGGAACTGGCGTATTTGATGCCGCCGTCGCTGAAGGTGCTGGTGAAGCCGTCACTTTAGGAATACTTTTTCCCTTCACAGTGATTTTACAGGACAGCGTCTTTGATTTTTTCCCTAACCTGTAAGTTGCTTTTATTGTCGTTTTACCAGCTTTTACCCCTTTGACCTTAGCCGATTTTTTTGTTGACTTTGTAATTCTTGCGATCTTTTTCGATTTGGAAGTCCACTTTACCTTTGCCTTCTTTGAGACATTTTTCAGTTTCAAAGTAACTGTTTTTCCAACATTTACATTCACCTTGCCCTTACTCAGTTTGGGCGATTTGGCCGCTTCCACACCAGATGGTGCCATTAATGATAACACCATCGCAAAACTAAGTATTAAAACTCCAATATTTTTTTTCATTCTAAACCCCTCCTGTTATTGAAAGATCTGAAGAGCGAAGTTATAAAGTCCGTGTTTCCACACTTTAAAGTCATGTCCACCCTCTGTCACATAGAACAGATGAGGTATCTCATTCTTTTCAAATACTTTATGGCACTGGCCTCCCAGCGCATTTTCTCCACCCTCGCTGATTCCATTGTTGAGCATAAGTAACGTGTGATCTTTGTACTCCTCCGGCAGACGGAATGTTTCCTCGGTAAAGAGTCCGTCCTCTTTTACACCGTTGGCCTCATATGCGAACACTCCAAATCCCGGACTGAAAGCTGCGATGTAACCAAAAGTCTCTGGCATATGTAGTCCGATGTTCAACGATTCCCTTCCACCCATGGACAGTCCTGCGATCGCCGTATTTTTTCTTCCCGTCGCTATAGAATAATTATCCTCCATATAAGGCATCAGATTATCGCGGAGATCGTTGATAAAGTTATCAAATGCCTTATAATGCTCCAGGGAAAATTCCGTTGTTGCCGCATCATTGGCACGGGCACGGCAGTTCGGTATGACAATGATCATGTCCTTGGCAAGTCCTTCTGCCACATAAGCAGGATTACCATCCAGCCATTCATTCTCATCCCCTCCGATGCCATGTAACAGATAAAGCACTGGATATTCTTTCTCCTCCGTATAATCCGGGGGAAGAATAATATTTACTTTCCGATACTTGCCCGTCGTATCTGAAAAATATGATTCTCTTACAGCTTTCCCATAAGCTACACCATCCTGCTTTTCATCAAACCCCGATGGCACATCATAAGTAATAGGTTTGAGCTCCAACGGCGGTTCCACCGTCGCTGCTGGAGTCTCTGTAACCGTCGCCGGTGGCTGCGGTACGCTGGCTGGTGGAGTCTGTGTCGGCGCTGCCGATGGCTGAGCCGTCGGTACTGCCGTCTTAGGTGGCGGTAATATGCACTTTGCACGGGATCTCACTGTAACCGTCCCCACTTTCTTTGTTTTCTTTTTATAGGTTTCTTTTACTGTGATCTTTGCAGTTCCCGGTTTCAATGCTTTTACAACGCCTTTGGAAGAAACTTTGACAACTTTCTTGTTAGAAGATTTGAAAATATATTTTGCTTTTTTATTCTTTCCAGTTATCTTGATCTTCTTCGATTGTTTGACCTGTAATACTATTTTCTTAGTAGAAAGCTTTGCTTTCGCCTTACTTTTCGCCCCAGCGGTGATCCCGCCCTGGCAGACCATCGCCGTCATCAGCAGAAAACTAATTCCCTGAAATACTCTCTTTTTCATTTTCCTCCTCCATTCCTTTAAAACAAATATCTGGCAAAGTTATAAAAACCATTTTTCCAGACAACCCAGTCATGACCACCATCTAAGGTATAGAAAGTATGGTGTACTCCGTTTGCCTCTAATGCATTATGGTAACGCTGTGGCTCTTCCTTCACCATGCCATCCTGATTTCCGTTATTTATGAGCAGATATGTACTATTCTTATAATACTCCGGCAGGGTAAAGGTTTCTTCTGTAAACAGCCCCTCTTCTGTCAGACCATTATTGGTATAAGGAAAAATTCCGTAAGCCGGGCTGAAGGCGCCGATGTATCCCACTTTATCCGGCAGGGAAAAACCGATGTTCAATGCCACACGTCCACCCATGGATAATCCAGCGATGGCGGTATTATCCCGTCCTGTTGCCACGGAATAAGTGCTTTCTATAAATGGCATCAGATTGTCCCTGAAATCATCGAGAAACTTGTCAAAGGAATGAACATGATCTGGTGCAAATCCGTCTGAAGGATTAGCGGCATCATCCTCACGGCATCGGCAGTTTGGCATGACAACAATCATTTCCTCTGCCTCGCCTGATGCGATCATGTTGCCGATCATGATCTGTACCTTTCCATCGATCCAGTCATTCTCATCTCCCATTCCGCCGTGGAACAGATAGATCACTGGGTATTCCTTTTCCTCCGTATAACCCTCCGGAAGAATAACATTTACCTTACGATTCTTTCCTGTTATCGGAGAATAATAATTTGTCCTTTCAACTTTCCCATACTTGACTCCGCTCTGGGTACTGTCAAACTTTGCTGGTGTATCCTTGATCTCAGGGTTTACCGGCGGCTTTGGCGTCGGCGTCTGAGGTGTCTCTGTCTGCCCGGGATCTGGTGTGGGAGCCTGGGGAGAAACTGTTGGCTTTTCATTTGCTGGTGTAGCTGTTGGTGTGCTTGCCGGCGTCGGCGTCACTTTCTGCTCTGGTACAGGCTTCGCTGCTTTCTTCACGGTAACTGAAACGGTTCCGATCTTTTTCGTCTTTTTACCCAGCTTTTCTTTCACCGTGATCTTCGCCTTTCCGACCCTCTGCGCTGTCATTACACCTTTCTTTGAAACTTTCACGATCTTAGTTTTGGACGATTGAAATAAATATTTCGCTTTTTTCTTTTTATTTTTGAGCTTAATACTTTTCTTTTGTCCGGTATTCATCGTCACCTTTTTGGTTCTGATCCCCGTCTTTTTTTCTGTTTTTGCGGCGATCAGGGAGTTTCCGCTGAACAAAACGGAAACCACCAGAGTGACGGCGATAACCCCCTTCATCTTCTTCATTGTACCTACCTCCAGGATTTTATATGATGCTAGGATCAAAAGGTCAAAATGCAAATAAGTCGATTAGAACTTATTTTTTATGCTTGCATAATAAGGCATTTGAACTTGGGACCCGCCAAACATGAGAACGGAGCCATCCGCAGCATCATTATATAGTTCTATAACAAGTATAACATATCCAGCACAAAACAAAAAGAAAAAATTTACTTTATATAGGCTCAGCGGCACCAATTTGAATTATGTTCAAATTGGTGCCGCTGAAGCAGACTCTTAAATATAAAATTCAAACTCAGGTTCCGGATCATCCAGCCTGTATCTTTCTCCCAGTTCCGGCCCACAGCTATGGGAGCCGAGACCGCTCACCTTATAATCGATGCGGACATGAACAAATCCGTCTTCCTCCAGTTCGTCAGTATGGGTGGCACAGGTCAGACTCTGGGAACTGTAGCGGGATACATTAAATTCAAACGGCCTGTCGGCAGCGACTTTCATCCCGCCCACTTCAAGCCGCCTGGCACCAGTATGGTTTCCATGCTCCTGAGGTCTCACATAGGGCACGTATTCCAGCGACGGACGGCTTTCATACATTCCGATCCTGGTGTGGCAGATCATATCCACATAATTTTCCTTTTCTCCCCGTCCAAAATAACGGAATATGTTATCATCATCCGGAAGTTTAAATTCAAATCCCAGTCTGGGAAGAAATTTACTTCCCTCCCGCTTCTTTCCATGAAAAGATATCTTTATACGGCCATCCGATCCAATAGTAAAAATGTTCTGGTAACATAGGAATGGCATTTTCGATATACCGGCAAGGCTTCCTTCTGTTATGATCTGGTTTCCTTCTCTCTCACACCGATACACTTTATTCCACAATTTGTGATAATTAGCTGCTTCCCAGTCTTCGCTGTCCATTTTGTCATTGTCTGTTGGTGCACGCCATACCGTGAGCTCTACTGGTTCCTCAAAGATCACTCTGCCGCCCCGTTCCATATACTCAAAATTTCCGTAATGGGTGTTAAACACATATTGAAAATCTTTTCCAGATATCAGCAGCTTCTCTCCTTTTTCCTCAAACTGCACCGTACCTTCCTGATAAGCTGGCACAGGCAGCTTCTGAATCTCTACCGGAAGTTCATGTTGTTCCATTCCGATCTCTTCCCCGCCATCCATCAGAAAAATATCCAGAAAACAGCCCAGCTCACATTGATCCGGAAGCTGCAGTTCAAGAGGATAGATCTTTGTCTCCTTTGGCCTGATATCACAGACCAGCTCCCCTTGCTTTTCCAATTTCCCATCAATGACCAACCTCCAGATCAGGCGGTATTGGTTGAGATTAGTAAAATCAAACCGATTGGTAACAGAGAGTTTCTGGTCCGCATAACTCGTCTTTATATTCTGGTAAACTGCTTTTGCATTCAGGCTTCCTGCCTTTAGACTGCGGTCTGCGAATACCAGACCGTCACAGCAAAAATTGCCGTCATGGGTTTCTTCCCCAAAATCCCCGCCATAGCGCAACACTCCGTCTTTTAACACTCCATGATCCGCCCATTCCCATATACAGCCGCCGATACATGCTGGAGTTTTATAAATGATATCCCAATAGTCCTTTATATCTCCCGGTCCGTTTCCCATGGCGTGAGAGTATTCACATAGAAAATAAGGACGTGTCTCCCCTTCTCTCCGGATCAGCTCCTTCATCTGTTCTTCGTCACTGTACATGCGGCTTACCACATCTACATCACACCGATCTTCGATCAGAAATGCGCCTTCATAATGCACCAGCCTTGAACTATCCCGTTTTTTTGTCCAGGCGATCATGGCATCATGATTTTTTCCATATCCACTCTCGTTGCCCATGGACCACATAATGATCGAGGGATGATTCTTGTCCCGTTCCACCATCCGGGTTACCCGATGCACATAAGCCTCCCGCCATTGTTCCTGATGACAGAGCCAGTCCCCGCTCTCCATATCATAATCATACCCTGAATTCCTCGTGCAGAAACCATGGGTCTCCAGATCGGTTTCATCTATGACATAAAAACCCATTTCATCACACAGTTCAAGCAGATACGGTGAGGGGGGATAATGAGACATCCGGATCGTATTTATGTTCAGTTTTTTCATTTGAACCAAATCATTGTAAAGATCCTCTTCCCTGAGTGCATACCCCTTCACTGGATGGGTGTCGTGGTGGTTGACGCCCTTTAACTTCACAGAAATCCCATTTATGAGCAGCTCCCTGCAGGAGCTCACACAGATATCCCGGAAACCAACCTTCACAGGAATAAACTCCCCTGCCTGCTCTGCCACCAATGTATACAGATAAGGATTTTCTGCATTCCACGTCACAGGGTCTTTCAAATCTTCTACCAGTACATTTCCATCATATAAAGTATAAGGGAGGCTGCAGGTGATGTGATTCCGGTCGGTCATTATCTCGATGTCACGAATGTGCCCTTTATTTCTTGATAACAGGTATACATCGCGGAAAATACCAGACATCCGCAGACAGTCCTGATCCTCCAGATAGCTTCCGGCACACCACTTTAAAACTTTTATCGTCAGACGGTTTGTACCCTTTATCAAATGATCCGTCAGCCGCAGCTCACTCTGCATATGGGAGACCTGACTGAACCCCACATAATTGCCATTCATGTAAAGGTAAAAACAGGAGCCCACGCCTTCCAGTACAATATAAGTCTCCCTCTCTTCCCATTCCTCAGGAATCTGGATATCCAGAGAATAGATCCCGCAGGGGTTGTCGTCTGGCACATAGGGCGGATCCACCGGAAAGGGATAGTTTAAATTCGTATAATAAGGTATGTCATATCCCAGCATCTGCCAGTTGGAGGGTACTGGAATACTGTCCCATTCTGTAATCTCAGCAGGCACGTCAATATCACGCTCAAAATACCTGAATTTCCACTCCCCGTTCAGATTCATATAATAGTCCGAGGTTTCTTTTTTTCCTGCCAGCGCCTTTTCCAGCGAATCATAAGGAATATAATAAGCTCTCTGGGGCTCACAATTTTCCTGCAGCAGCTGGGGATCTTCATAATGTCTCATCTTCTCATCCCTTTCTCTAGCTTGACGGCGCGAATTTGCGCCGTCAAGCTGCTATAACTATTAGTTTTATTGTAGCATCCAGGGATGGGAATGTCTATTTATTTTAGTACTATGGAGCCATATTGGTCCCCGCCTCTTTTTCCCAGAGGAGATTGCCATTGATATAAACCTTCTGGATATCACCCTTGGGACGATAAACCTCATTTACGTCCTTCTGTGGGCGGAAAAATGCTGATGGCGTGCATATGATCTGAACATTTAGGACACCATCCTGTTCCTTAAAACTGGACTCTTTCACGGTATGACCCTCCAAAACCTCACCTTTAATGGCAATCTCATCCTCCGCTACCGATACATCATAATCCATATTCAGCAAGCTCTGTCCGAAATACACAGCTCTAATGAATTCCACTGTAGGTACAGCGAGAATTACCACCACTGCTAAAATGCAACAGACAACCAGTCTGTGCCTTCTTTTCACCTTTTTCAGATAATTGATCTCCTTTTCCTGCCGCAGCTTCTCCTGTACTGCTTCCTCCGGCAGTCTCATATCTGCCAGGATCTTAGCGCACGCTTCACATTCTCTTATATGTTCCTCTACTGCCTGAACACTGGCATCACTCAGGACATTATCGATATAAGACGGAAGCAGATCCCTTATGATCTCACATGATAAATTCTTACTCATCTTTTTCCAGCTCCTTTCTCAATTGTTCCTTTGCCCGGTAAAATGTTACTCTTGCCCAGTTTTCAGATCTGTTCATCACTTCTGCGATCTCCCGGAAAGAAAGTCCGCCAAAGAGTCTCAGGTGCATAATTTCCCTGCCTGGTTCCGGCAGCTCGTGCATTTTTCTCAGAATTTCCATCCTTCCCATGGAAGCCGAGACGGCTTCCTCCACGCTTTCCGTCGTTATATGGGATTCCGAAATATCTTCCATGACCGGGTTTTTGCGCCGCCAGCTCAACAGTTGGTTTTTGGCAATGGCGCACAGCCAGGTAGATATCTTACAGCTCCTGTCAAACCGATTGATCCCTTTTACTGCCTGGAAAAAAGTTTCCTGGGTAAGTTCTTCTGCCAGATCTGAATTTCCGGTAAGCGAAAGCAGATAGCGGTATACCATTTTAGAATGTTCTTTATAAATTGCCTCGATCGAATGCATGCTTCTATCTCCTTTCGTTGTTCTGTCTATTAATGCAAAAAAGCTGCCCTTTGTTACAAAAAAATCATATATTATATAATTTTTCTTGTCAATTGCACTTGTATCCCATAGAAAAAGAACGTATAATTAAATTCACAGGTATCGTGACAGCAGAAAGGAGAACAATTCATGTTTTCAAACCAGCGAAAGACAATCGGTATATTGGTTGAGGCCGTTCTCAACGAATTTCCAAGGCGTCTGTGCCAGGGGGTCATTGAGGCTGCAGAAAAATCGGGCTACAATGTAGCGATTTTTACTTCCTATGGAAGTTATGGCAATAATGTTGAATACTTTAAGGGAGACTGTCATATGTATGAACTTCCTCCCTATGAGTCTCTTGATGGCATGATCCTGCTTCTGGATACGATACAGAATCTGCAGACCAGGGAACGGGTACTCAAATATACCATGGAACGCTGCCAGTGTCCCATCGTCAGTATTCGTGAAAATATTGATGGCGCCAACAATCTCCTTGTAGATAACACAACCTGTATGGAAAGCATATTTCGCCATTTTATTGAAGTTCACGGATTTACCCGCCTCTGCTTTATGACCGGTCCAAAAGAACGATGGGATTCCATTGAGCGGCTGAATTGCTTCCAGCGTGTTATGAAAGAGTATAACCTGCCCGTTGACGAGCACCAGATCTTTTATGGTGATTTTTGGAAAAATATGGGCGGTGCTGCCTGCGACTGGTTTCTTCAAGGCAGTGAACTGCCACAGGTGATCCTATGTGCCAATGATTATATGGCGGCCGCTGTGGCCAGTGAACTCATAAAATTAGGCTATGACATTCCAAAAGATATATGCGTCAGCGGATATGATGGATTAAAAGATACTTTGTATTTCTCTCCCTCTCTTACAACGGTGGAAGTTCCCTTTTATGAGATGGGAATGAAAGCAGTAGAAATAATCGACAGCAAACAAATAAACCCCACCCAGACAGATGATTATTTTTTTGATGTAACACCACTTACAAGAGAATCCTGTGGCTGTCAGCGCATAAACGACAGAGAAGTCATCGCCACGAGACGTAACTGGTTTGAGGAAATGAAGATAGAAAGGAACCGGAAAATCCAGTTTAATTTTTTATCCATCCATCTGGGAGAATGCAGAAATATTAATGAAATATCGGATAAGATAACAGAGTACATATTTAATATCCAGGGATTTCAGGATTACTGTGTATGTCTCTGTAAAGATCTGGAGAAAATGGAAGAACTTAACCATTACACCGATGAGATGGAACTACGGATCGCCATGCGGGACTGTAATTCCTTAGGGCATGTCCGGACGTCATTTCCCCGAAATGAACTTCTTCCGGCTGAAATGACCAGTGACAGACCCCAGGCATGGTATTTTGCCCCCCTTCATTTTGAAAACAGAACTTTCGGTTACGAGGCGATCCAATTTCAGACTCCAGAGGTCACCGCAAATATTTACTTTGACTGGAGTACAAATATCAGCAATGCGATCCAGGATGTACTGAACCAGCACAAAATGAAAACCCTGATCGAAGAACTGGAGTACATGTACGACCGGGATGCCCTCACGGGAATGTATAACCGACGGGGCTTTGAAAACCGTGCCTCAGAACAGTTTGCCTACGCCAGAAAACAAAAGCTTCCCTTTTTCCTGGCGATCATCGATCTGGATGGGATGAAGCAGATCAATGACATTTATGGTCATGTGGAAGGAGATTTTGCTTTGAAAAAGATCCGATGTGCCATTCAAGATACTTGCGAACCCATATTTACCGGAGCCCGCACCGGCGGAGATGAATTTGTCATATTTGCCAATAATATCCCCAAAGAACAGTGTCTTGAGCATATGAGGGCCTTTGAAAACTATCTACAGGAATTTAACCAGTTAGAGCAAAAACCATACCATATCCATGCCAGTCTGGGCTATATGTAT
>CAJUFM010000088.1 GCA_910585745.1 uncultured Eubacterium sp.
GTCGCTCCCCACATGGGGGGCGTGGATTGAAATTCTTCGTCAGATATGGTATTTTGGATTATATCTGGTCGCTCCCCGCATGGGGGGCGTGGATTGAAATCGATTGTTTGCATGGATGGGTTTAGTCAGCAGAGGTCGCTCCCCGCATGGGGGGCGTGGATTGAAATTCCCTTCGGTGTAATTTGCCAAAAAAGCAGACGCTAGTCGCTCCCCGCATGGGGGCGTGGATTGAAATAAAATACCTATTGACATATTGCAATACATAGGTTGTCGCTCCCCGCATGGGGGGCGTGGATTGAAATTCCTGAAGGGATACTGCAGAAGGACAGAGGCAGAGTCGCTCCCCGCATGGGGAGCATGGATTAAGTATGTATAAGAAGATCTTAAAAGTTTGTATTTCAAAAACGAGGGCTAACGTGGATTTAACATAATCCAATAAAAAGGGTAGTGAAAAATAATAGGTACAAATACTTGTAGTTATGTGTTAGAATAAAACTAATTTCAAGTAGTTACAATGATAAATGATTGGCAATTTATTGTGGTGTGATACGTTATAAGCCAATAATAGTAGAAGGTAATGCGGATGATTATAAGTGCAAGCAGACGAACAGATATACCGGCATATTATTCGGAATGGTTTTGTAACAGAATAAAAGAAGGATATGTTCTGGTCCGAAATCCAATGAATACTCATCAAATAAGCAGGGTTAGATTGTCGCCGGAGGTCATTGATGGAATAGTGTTCTGGACGAAAAATCCAGTCCCCATGTTAAAGAGGCTGAAACAGCTTGAAAAATATAACTATTATTTTCAATTTACATTGACTGCATATGGACCAGATATTGAAAAAAACTTACCGCCTAAAAATCAAGTGATCATACCAGCGTTTCAGACATTATCAAGAGAGATTGGAAAAGAAAGAGTGGTCTGGCGATATGATCCTATATTTATCAGTGATAAGTACACCATAGAATATCATTGCAGATATTTTGAAGTTTTGGCTTCCAAACTTGCGTCATATACGGAGAAATGTACCGTAAGTTTTATTGATTTATATAAAAAAACGGAACACCATATGAAGCCATTGAAAATACAGACAGTTTCATCAGAGCAGCAGCTAGAACTGTTGCAAAGATTTGTTGAAACGGCAAAAAAATATAGTATTTATATAGATACATGTGCAGAGATCTGTAATTTTTCCGATATTGGAGTCTTTCCTGCTCATTGTATTGAAAAAGAGCGTTTTGAGAAAATTGGAAAATGTAGATTGCATGTTGAAAAGGACAAAAATCAAAGGGGAGAGTGTGGTTGTATAGAAAGTATTGATATTGGAGCTTACGACACGTGCAAAAATGGCTGTTTATACTGTTATGCGAATAGCAGCAAGTTAAGTGTGAATAATAATTATGAACAGCATGATTGTCATTCACCATTATTATTTGGAGAACCTGATGAAAAGGATTCCATTAAAGAACGAAGTGTTAGATCATTTGCTGACAGGCAGATGACTTTGTTTGATTATTGATAAATCTGGTTTAAATTGACATTTTTTGATTGGGTAAAAGGAGAGTTTTCAATGGCAAAGACTTTGCATGAATTTACAGCAGTTATTTTACAAAAAGGAGATATGGATGCAGCGTATGTAGAGGTACCGATAGATATAAAAGAGGTGTATGGAAAGGGACGGTTATTGGTCCATGCTACTTTCGATGGTGAACCTTATGATGGACAGGTAGTAAAAATGGGAACACCAGGTTATATTATCGGCGTCAGGAAAGATATACGTAAAAAGATCGGTAAGTCTTTTGGAGATAAAATAATGGTGACGTTAGAAGAGCGTTAAGAATCAGCTTAAGAAGGTATAAAATAATAATGAGATTTTCTTAATAGAAGCTCCTTCCCTACCTACAGAACGTTTTATTATAGAACATAAATAGAAGAATACTACTACCAATAAACACGAGGTGCCCTATGCAATTACCAAATTCCGACAATCTGGAAATAGAAGTTCAATACCTAAACCGTCTGTTTGGAAAAACCAGCGAATGTTACAAATACTTTTGGTTTCAGGCGATCCTGACAAAGGTATTAGAGGGAAAAGATGTTATTACATATGAAGAATTAATTGATGAAATGATCGCTGATGCCTGGTATATGGTGACGGAGTATCACTTGAATCTGGGACCCAAGGATACGTTGGAGAGACTGATTCATCATATCAGTGGTATTAGCAGCATAAAGCCTTCGGAAAAGAAAGGGGAGCTACTTGACTATTTAAAACATTGTGGGGATAAAGAGGTTGCACAGAAAAAACGTATCCTTACTTTAAATGTTCCCTATCGTCTGCAGGCGCCATTTATGGAGATGATGAAGGGCGACGCTTGGAATGTGTCAGAAGGGAATCTGATCGCCAGGATCAATCGGGAAAAACGCCTCATGTATTATTTCTCAGAAGCGAATGGTATGCAGACAGAGATCTGTATTCAGCCAGAATGGTTTAAGTATATCCGTAAAAACCAGGAAATATTAAAGGGATGGCTAAAATATAACATGATTATATATCTGCAGAAACGGAATCCAAGCGTGCCGGGCATTTCAGATAAGCTTAAGGCTCCAGAGGTGCGCAAGCTGGATAAAGTACAGAGATATTGGAAGCTGTTATTAGAGCTCGGGCCGGTTCGTGAGATCTATGGGGACGAGGTGATAACAGAGAAAGACATTTCCATCGACCATTTTGTACCCTGGAGCTATGTTGCACATGATGAATTTTGGAATCTACATCCGACAAAAAGAGAGATCAATAGCAGTAAAAGTAATAATCTTCCGGATTGGGATATTTATTTTTCAAAATTGTGCCGTCTGGAATATTATTCCTATGGAATGATGAATACCTGTGAATCTGTTATGGAGGCTTTTGAAATATGTGCCAGCGAGCATTTAAATAGCAGTGAGATACGGGGGCGTATTTACAAAAAAGGCCTGTCCCTTCTGGAATTTTCAAATGCACTGAAAGAAGTGGTTCAGCCCGTTTATCAGTCGGCGAAAAACTGCGGGTTTCAAAACTGGATTTATACAGGGGATAATGGATTATAAATCTGGATGATCATTTTGTTGATCCATACTGTCCCAACGGAATCGGGCGAAATTTTAAATTCTGTTTCCTGCCACTATTGTAAAGAAAAAAGGAGTGATCTTATGCCAGCAGCTCTATCCCTTCCAGGCTTCCCCTCCCTGAACACTGCCCTTACTTCAAGCTTTGGAAATAACATACGAATTACACGTACCAGCCACGTCACTGGGGGAGACATTAATAAAGCCTGCCGGCTGGAATTGACGGATGGAACATACGTTTTCATGAAGGCAAACAGCAAAGACAATTTGTCATTTTTTACTGCCGAAGCAGCTGGATTAGAGGCGATTGCCAGAACTGGAGGGATTAAAACGCCGGAGTTGCTCTGTTACGGGACGGACGAAGACCGGGGTGGATTTTCCTTTCTGCTTATGGAATGGAGCCAGGGAGAGAGGCGGATTACGCATTACTGGGAGACATTTGCACATCAACTGGCAGCCATGCACCGGGCGCCGGCGGAGAAGTTTGTCATTGGGGGCAGGTATGGTTTTGTTCAGAATAATTATATTGGTGCCAGACCCCAGACAAATACGGCGCATGACAGCTGGGTGACGTTTTTTCGTGATTGTCGTCTGGAGCCCCAGATCCGGTCTGCGGCGCATTATTTTGGAACAGGGGATTTGAGGAGGACTGGCTGGCTTCTGGATCATCTGGGTGATTTTCTGGTGGAACCGGAAAGTCCGTCGCTGCTGCATGGTGATCTTTGGTCAGGAAACGTCATTGTGGGAAATGACGGAAAGGCGTGGCTGATCGATCCGGCAGTTTATGTGGGACATGCGGAAGCGGATATTGCAATGACAGAGCTTTTTGGTGGATTTCCCCAGGAATTTTATTCGGCATACCGGGAGACCGGCCTTCTACAGCCAGACTATGAGGGGCGGCGTGACCTGTATAATCTGTATCAGTTGCTAAACCATCTGAATCTGTTTGGACGGAGTTATCTGTCATCGGTACGAAGGATTCTGGACAAATATATCAGGTAATCCATCATTGGAGAAAAAGTATAGGAGTCTTTTAGAATAAGGTTCCATATCAACAATACGTATTTTTCGCATACAATATAGAACTCCATAAATTATATAGGTATGCAAAACGATGAAAAAATATGTAACATTATCGCTGGAAACACATCTTTTTTTGGGAAGGATAATGAAGGAACACGCGTTATTCCTTCAGGTATCTTTTCCAGAAAAGGAGAAGGATTTTCGACAGAGGGCAGATCACTTTAGGGAAGAGTTTGAAGATGGACTTCGGAGGGCTGTTCAGCTTGCCGATGGTGTGGTAAGTGAAGCACTTCTGGCTTCGGGAGAAGTGGTAACGGAATACACAGTTAAGGCAGAGTGCCAGACAAGTAAATTAACAGGTATTTCCATTGATACGCAGATTACAGAGGCGGAGGAGCGGCTTCGCAGCGATTGTTCAAATAATCTGAACCGGGAAATGATTCAGGCTGTCAGGAGGCTGAATCATCAGATGGCGAGAGCACTGAATGGATTGATTGCTTTTAAGGAAGAAATTCTTCGGCAGGTAACAGGATGCCGGCTTTTTACGACTAATTATCCACTGCTGATCGAACACATCCTGCGGGAAGCAAAACTGTATCGTCAGGTTATCAATGAGCTTGAGCATAAAGGAAGGATATCACCGGCAGGGATCAGAGAAATGGAAGTGTTCTGGAATCAGATTATGATGGAACATGCACAGTTTATCCGAGGGCTCCTTGATCCTACAGAATGTGATTTGATAAGTTGGACTAAACTTCCACTTGACTTTCAAATCCTACAAGTGTAATATTTGATAAAAAAGTTCCTGGAAACAGGAATTTTTTTAAAACCAAAAATCTTATAATTGTAATAGCTCGAATTGGCGTCATAGAGCTAAGTGGAGGGAAAAATGAACATGATCAAACAGGCGAGTATATTTGGGAGTCTTGTAGTTCTGTCAGTGGTAATTATGATTGGATGTGGGAAACGTGTAGAGTCGCCCCAAAAAGCTTCTGTAAAGGAGGCGGAAAATAAGGTATTATCAGAGCAACAGGAAAAAGGCTATGATCTCCCGATAGAAGAAAGCGAGAAGCAGGAAGCCCAGTCAGAATGTATCGAAGTTATGGAACTTATTTCTGATATTTATGCCAAAGCAGATAAGGGAAAAGCATCCAATGTTGTGATTGGCGAAAAAACTCTTTTGGAGATGCGGGCAAAGGTGAAACAGACAGGACAACCTGTCATAACCTCAGTTATATACTCTGGCATGGGCAATTATGGGAAGATGGAGAGCTTTTTGTCTGACTGTCAGGAGGGAAAGAGCGGAACTATAACCATTTATAAAATTCATTCTGATGGCGGCCTCGGAAGGGAAAAATATATATTTAATGGAAAGGATCTGTTTGTGTTGAGTGCCAGTGCAGGTTGGGATGGGAAAGGCGGATCGGTTTTATTTTATCTTTCATATACCAGGATCAAAGAGTGGAGTTATACAAAAAAGGGTTGGTTCTGCTACCAATTATGTGTGCCGGAAGCACCGGAGGTAACCGAGATGGTGGATGGCAGCCGAATGATCCGGGTAAGGCCGATGAAAAAGCGGCACCGGGAACTGTCAAAAAAATGTGTGCTGGGATTGGGGTATCAGGGGAATAATCTGCTGTGTTCAAACTGGGACGCTGACCATATGAAAAAATTAGATTTTAATGGCATGTATGATTGTCTGTATGAGATGAAATATGGGAAGAAGTTTGAGGTGAAGGTCTATGGAGATGGCATTCCTAGGAGCGAGTTCGAGAGCTTGATCATGGAATATCTTCCAGTTACTCCAGAGGAGTTACGAAGATACGCTGTGTATGATGAAAAAAAAGGGGAGTATGCCTGGGAGCGGTTAGGGTGCTCTAATTATGATCTTACATATTTTGGGATAAGTATTCCAGAGGTGACAAAGATACGGGAAAATAAGGATGGTACCACCACCCTGACAGTGGAAGCCGTTTGCGAGATGGTGGTTGGTGAAGAGGCGGTGGTAACACATGAACTTACCGTCCGCTTTTATGAAGATGGAGACTTTCAATATTTGAGCAATAAAATCCTGGGAAACGGCAAGAAAGATATACCAGACTACCATTACCGGGTGGAAAAAAGATAAGTCCAGTAATAATTTTATATTGCCAGCCAACATACCATTTGATATAATAACAATGTATGTTTAACTTTTGTCGGAGGAAAGGATTTCATGATAGGAGGTTCAGAAATTCATGGTGAAGGAACTACAAAATAAAGTAAAAGATTCCAGAGGGCGCTCCGTTTTTTGGGTTGTATTGGGGCTGATAGTTTTGATTATTGTTCTGATGATCTCTAGCTTCTGGTTCCTCACAACTGCTCAGAAAACTACAGAAAACTCCGTTTATGATGTAAGTGAAGTATATTTGCAGGAGTTGACCAAACAGAAGATAAACCAGTTTCAGATCAATCTTGAAAATCAGGTTAGACAACTTCGAATCGCGATTGCCACCCTCGATGCGGAGGATACAAGCAGCAAGGAGAAATTACGAAACTGCATTAAAGAGACAAACAAGGTAAGTGAATTTGATTTTTTTGCATTGGTTGATAATGAAGGTATTATTTATACTGAGAGTGATGTTATAGATGATTCCTCCCAATATCCATTTATTAACAGGGATCTAAAGAAATCTAAAGTTTCTTTGGAGAAGGTGGATGAAAATAATATGATCATGGTTATGGTGCCGCTGGTGGATACTTCTTTTGAAGGAAGGAAAATAACTGGGGCAGTTGCCGGAGTTAATGCGGGAACTTTCTCAGAAAAGGTTTTTACCCAGTATGACTTTGGCAGGATCTTTTGTGAAGTGATCATGGCGGATGGATCCTTTGTCATTAAGACAAATCACAATCACCTTAAGGAAAAAGTCAATCTTTTTTCTGGATTGGGGAAAGAGGCCGTTTTTGGAGATGGTTTTTCTATAGGGAAAGTAAAAAGTGATATTGATTCAGGAAAGTCTGGTGTTGCCTCTTATTATCTGGAGGATATCCTTCATTATACATATTATGCGCCAATTGAGGGAACAGACTGGTATATGAAGACGACGATACACTACGATCTGGTCAGCAGCAAGATTGATACTGTCAGACAGACGATGACCCGGAACAGCCTGGTTCAGCTTGCCCTGGTAGTTTTGATGCTTCTTGCTGTATTCGGTATTTATCTGTCAGTGCGCAGGAAAAATGATAAGCTTAATTATCAGAGAATTCAGGCGGAGGAAAGCAACAGGGCAAAAAGTACGTTCCTGTCCAATATGTCCCATGACATCCGTACTCCGATGAACGCCATTATCGGTTTCACTAATCTTGCGATCCAGAGCAAAGAAAGTATGGAGCGGGTGCAGGGCTATCTTTCCAAGATCCTGGCTTCCAGCAACCATCTGCTGACGCTGATCAATGATGTTCTGGAAATGAGCAGGATTGAGAGCGGTAAGATCTATCTGGAAGAGACGGAGTGCAATCTTTCCGAGATTCTTCATGATCTCAATACGATCATCATTGGGCAGATTGAGGGGAAACAACAGGAGCTTCTGATGGATGCGGTGGATGTTATAAACGAAGATGTGTATTGTGACAAGCTGCGATTAAATCAGATTCTTTTGAATCTCCTCAGCAATGCCATCAAATTCACTCCATCTGGTGGCAAAATATCGGTTCAGTTTAAGCAGAAAGAGGAGGCTCCAGAGGGATATGGTTCCTATGAGCTTCGTGTAAAGGATAGCGGAATCGGTATGACACAGGAATTTGCGGATAAAGTATTTACTCCCTTTGAGCGGGAAAGGACTTCCACAGTCAGTGGTATTCAGGGAACCGGTCTTGGGATGTCGATCACCAAGAGCATTGTTGATCTGATGGATGGCAGGATTGAAGTAAATACGGCGCCGGAGCAGGGGACAGAATTTATCATTCATGTGAACTTCAGGCTTCAGGAAACACAGAGGGAATATACGCCGATCGCGGAGCTGACCGGTGTAAAGGCATTGGTGGTAGACGATGATTTTGACGCCTGTGATGCCGCTACTAGAATGCTGTTGAAACTGGGAATGCAGTCGGAGTGGACCTTATCAGGAAAAGAGGCTGTGCTCCGGACCAAACAGTCTGTCAGCTTAAACGATGCCTTTGGCGTTTATATTATTGACTGGAGACTGCCTGATCTGGGCGGCGTGGAGGTTGCGAGACAGATCCGGGCTATCGTGGGTGACTCAGCGCCAATCCTTATTATGACGGCATATGACTGGTCTAATATAGAGGATGAGGCGAGAGCAGCAGGAGTCAATGCTTTCTGTAGCAAGCCGATGTTTATGTCGGATCTGCAGGCAACGTTGTCAAAAGCGATCGGTCAGCAGGTAATGATACCAGAAGCATCTGAGGAACCGATTGACACTGTTGATTTTACGGGCAAGAGAGTTCTTCTTGTGGAGGACAATGAATTAAACCGTGAGATCGCTAACGAGATTTTGTCTCAGGCGGGATTTGAGATTGAAGCAGCAGAAGATGGCTCCATCGCAGTGGAGATGGTTGAACAGTCAGCGCCGGGATATTATGATCTGATTCTTATGGATGTTCAGATGCCAATCATGAATGGGTATGAGGCGACCAGAGCGATCCGGTCCCTGGAAGATAAAGAGTTGGCAGCAACAGTGATTATTGCAATGACAGCGAATGCTTTTGAAGAGGATAAAAAAGCGGCGCTGGAGGCTGGAATGAATGACCACATAGCGAAACCTATCGACATTGAAGTATTATTCGAGGTGTTAGGCAAAGTATGTAGCAGCTAATGTATATGAAACATAGATAAAGATGTCTTAGAAAATGATTAGGGGCAGCTCCGCGGGTATGATAGATTACCTGCGGGGCTGCCCCTTTTGTCAGGCATGCTCCTGCATCAGAGCCCGGAGCAGCATAATGTGATATTCCTCATCTTTTATGATCCGGGCGAGAACAGCATTGACAGATCGGTCCTGAATCATGTTGATATGTATTTTGTATTGGTTGATGGCGGACTTTTCAGCTTCAATATCTGCCAGCAGCATCTTTCCAGTGAATTCTGGGAGGACAAGATATTCCGGCGTCCACATGGATTGTCTGCCATTCTGATGTCTTGCCGTAAAATCTACCGTTCCGCCCAGGAGCTGGATCAGTTCACCAAGTTTCTGCAGGTGCATCATTTCTGCCATGGCAATTCCCAGGAGGGATTTTGCCAGAGCACATTTTTCACCGGAAATCCGGTTCTCATTGTTGATGTACTGAGTGATTGCAGACATCTCAGACACGGATCCACAGTAGTCGATGCTCAGAAGGTTGGCATAGACTGGGTTCTTTTTTTCAGCCTGTATGGGAGGATAAGGTAAATCAACCATGATTGGTCTTATACCAGCGAAACTGCAGTTATTGATGAGTTGGGTTGCGTTTTCTTCCATTTTAAAAGTCTCCATTTTTTTTATATAACAATATATTTGAAATTTTACATAATATGCGTTCTGGGGCTTGGCTTTACTTTCATAGCAAAATAAAAATATAAATTTTACTTGACTTAGAGCCCACTCCAGGTTGTATGATACTAAACAGAAGGTACAGACCGGAAAGGAGGCTGTAATGACAATAAAAGAAGTGAGTGAAAAGTTTCAGATCACCCAGGATACCCTGCGTTATTATGAGCGGGTGGGAATGATCCCGCCAGTGACAAGGACTGTTGGCGGCATACGGGATTATCAGGAAACTGATCTGGCATGGGTAGAGCTGGCGGTGTGTATGAGAAGCGCTGGGCTGCCAGTAGAGACAATGATTGAGTATGTAAAGCTGTATCAGGAAGGGGATTCCACAATTCCAGCGCGCCACCAGCTGCTGACGACACAGCGGAAGGTGTTGCTGGAGCAGAGAGCACAGATCGATGATACATTAAACCGCCTCGATTATAAGATCAGCAGATATGAAGAGGCATTAAAAACGGGAAAATTGACATGGGAATAGAAAAGGAGCTTCCTGTATAATTCAAGTATAGGAACTTCCGAGAAAGAAGGTTGAG
>CAJUFM010000089.1 GCA_910585745.1 uncultured Eubacterium sp.
CATACCGTCTGGAGGGGCCAAAGAAAGTCTATGGGGCATGGAGCAGTGTGAAAAAGATTAAGATCAAGAAATAACAGAAAAGAACTCTGCTGACGAAAGATCTATCGCCAGCAGAGTTCAGTGAACTGACTGGGGAGCCGTCGGAGATCATACAGGAAGCAGTATCCTGGTCTAAATTATATATCAAAAACTTAAATTCCGTTGCACTAGGGCGTGTCTGAAAATTCATTCCTACGTTCTGCACGCCCTGGTTTTATTAAATCTCAATATGGCCATTCCCTAAGCGGCCCGCTTATATCAGCCGCCGCTTTCACATCGTTATTCCGTTTACAGCAGATTGAGCTTTTTCTTCAGAATAAATTTCGACAGGAAGAAAAATGCTACGGAGAAAACAACGCTTAATATAATGGAGAGAAAGAGTACACTCATCGTCGGAGTGCTGCTCTGCAGGCCCGTACTGAAAGTATTTATTTCAGCGGACAGGTCGTTGCGTATCTGGGTGAGCATAAATGGCAGAAGCACAACGATACTTACGATCTGCTGCACCGTATAGAGGGCGGTGTAAAATGCCAGGGATGCAATGATGCGGTGATCTCTTACCAGCTGTCCCAGTGAAATGGCGGTAAAGATCTGCAGGATCGACAACGCGCAGGAGAGCAGCAGGGAGATGATCTGGGTGATCATCAGACTGGTATCTTCTTCAAATATGGTAATTAAAAAGCTGGTCATATCTTTTATTTGGGTGCCTCCAGCCGCAAAGAGGAGGGCAACAGAGAAATAAGCCAGGATCATGGTTACTACTGTCCACGCAAAAGAGACAATGAATTTGCTCAGCAGGATCTGATGCGTCTCAGCGGGAACTGTAAAGGTCAGATATGCCTCCCTGGTGGCAGTTGTTTTATAAAAACGGATACTAAGGAAAATATACGGAGAAATAAATACAAAAATCAAGCCAAATACGAGAAGAATGATCCCAAATCCTGAAATAATGGCGAGGGGTGTCGTGTCATCATAATGTAGTATCAGCTGGATAAAGAGACTGCCTGCCAGTGTAAGCAGCGCCAGTCCGATATAAATGGGAATAAAGATCCGATAGGTGGATTTGAATTCGTGTTTTATTAATTTTCCTAACATTTGAATACCTCCCTGAACAGTGCATCCACTGATTTATTTTCTTTTTCCCGGATCTCATCCACACTCTGATGAAGGCGGATCTGCCCGTTTTGAAGGAAGACGGCCTCATCCAGAATGTTTTCCACGTCTGCGATCAGGTGGGTGGAGATGATGACCGTGGAATTTTCACAATAGTTTCCTACGATAGTATTTAAAATGTAATCCCTGGTGGCGGGATCCACACCTCCAATAGGTTCATCCAAACAGTAGAGGTTGGCATCCCGGCTCATGGCGAGAACCAGCTGAACTTTTTCCAGTGTTCCCTTTGACATATGGGCCAGCTTCATGGTGGTGGCGATGTCAAGTTTTTTCAGCATATCTTCGGCTTTATCCTGCTGGAAGTCAGCAAAGAAATCCGAAAAGTATTCAAAAAGGTCATTTACTTTCATCCAGCGGGGAAAGTAGTTGGCGTCTGGCAGATAGGATACATGCTGCTTGGAAATGACGCCGGGTCCATACCCCCCGATGGTGATGGTTCCGCTGGTGGGAGCCAGAAGTCCGTTGAACAGTTTCAGCAGCGTGGTTTTGCCACTGCCATTTGGCCCCAGCAGACCAACGATCTTTCCGCATTCCAGCGTGAGATTCACATCCTGGAGTGCTGTGTAGCCGCCAAATTTTTTAGACAGCCCTTTGGTCTCTAATAATATCATAATAATCCTCCATTCTTTCATTTTTTCCCATGTATAAAGACACGGAATATATTATTCTGCGGAACAGCTGTCCCACCGTGAGGTGATGAAAGCCAGTTGTTCTTCGCTGTTAAAGCCAAGTCTTCCCAGCTCTTCTTTCAACTGGCATAGTTTGGCATTTGCCAGATCCTCTCTCATTGCCTGTATCATGGAAGTATTGCCTGTGATCTTTCTTCCATTTGTCCGCTCATTGATGAGCAGACCTTCCCGCTCCAGTTCAGCGAGAGCCCGCTGCATCGTGTTTGGATTTACATTTGCATTTAGCGCCAGTTCCCGGACAGAAGGGAATGGCTGGCCTGCTTTATATTCGCCAGAGAGGATCAAAAGTTTGATATGCTCGATCAGCTGAATATAAAGAGGTCTGTCATTGGTCAGTTCCCATAGCATGGATTCACCTCCTAGACTTAAATGGATAGTCATAGCCTCTGCTACCCTTTTCTAAAGGGTAAGTTATGCTGTATCAATGTATTATTGTATTAATTGATTAACACAATAATACAACAGAAAGTTTTCTTTGTCAAGAGAATTCAGAAATGTTCTTATAATTCGACAAGAACTACCGTATTTTGCCTTTACTTTTTAAAGGGATAGTGCTAAAATGATAGCTAGTGATAATAAATTTTAATGATTTATTAAATTAAATAAGGAGGATTCTATAAAAATGGCTAGAGCAAAACAATCCATGGATGGAAATACAGCTGCCGCTCATGTCGCTTATGCGTACACAGAAGTTGCTGGTATTTATCCGATCACCCCTTCCAGCCCGATGGCAGACACTGTTGATATGTGGTCTGCAGCAGGACAGAAGAACATTTTTGGAAACACAGTTAAAGTAGTAGAGATGCAGTCTGAGGCAGGTGCAGCAGGTACCGTACACGGTTCCCTGGCAGCCGGTGCCCTTACAACGACCTTTACTGCTTCACAGGGACTTCTTCTTATGATTCCTAATATGTATAAGATTGCTGCTGAGCAGCTCCCTTGTGTATTTGATGTATCCGCACGTACCGTATCGACACAGTCCCTGAATATCTTCGGTGACCACAGTGACGTATACGCATGTCGTCAGACAGGTTTTGCCATGCTTGCTGAGACAAATCCGCAGGAAGTTATGGATCTTAGCCCGGTGGCTCATCTTGCTGCCCTGGAGGGAAAAGTTCCTTTCATTAATTTCTTTGACGGATTCCGTACATCCCATGAGATCCAGAAGATCGAGAAATGGGACTATGAAGATCTGAAAGAAATGTGTCCGATGGATGCCGTTGAAGAATTCCGTGCCCATGCCCTGAATCCAGAGCACCCGGCTATGCGTGGCTCCCATGAAAATGGTGACGTATTCTTCCAGCACCGTGAGGCATGTAACACCGTTTATGATGCATTACCAGCTGTTGTTGAAAAATATATGGGTAAAGTCAATGAAAAACTTGGCACAGACTATGATCTTTTCAATTACTATGGTGCACCGGACGCTGACCGCGTGATCATCGCGATGGGATCCATCTGCGACGTGGCAGAAGAGGTGATTGATTACCTGACAGCTAAGGGTGAGAAAGTCGGACTGATCAAAGTTCGTCTGTACCGTCCATGGTCTTCTGAGCATATTCTCAAAGCAATTCCGAAGACAGCAAAGAAGATTGCTGTACTTGACCGTACCAAAGAGCCTGGTTCTCTTGGCGAGCCTCTTTTCATTGATGTGGCGACGACGCTCCGCGAGGCAGGCATGAATGATGTTGTGCTGACTGGTGGACGTTATGGTCTTGGTTCCAAGGATACACCGCCATCATCCGTTTTCGCCATCTACAAAGAGCTGGAAAAGGATGCACCAAAAGCCCGCTTTACTATTGGTATCGTGGATGATGTGACAAACCTGAGTCTGCCAGAGGTGAAGCCGGCTCCGATCACATCTGCTCCTGGTACCAAAGAGTGTAAGTTCTGGGGTCTCGGCGGAGATGGTACCGTTGGTGCAAATAAGAACTCCACAAAGATCATCGGTGACCACACAGATAAATATATTCAGGCATACTTCCAGTATGACTCCAAGAAGACCGGAGGTATCACAATCTCCCATCTTCGTTTCGGTGACAACCCGATCAAGAGCCCATACTATATCAATCAGGCGGACTTCGTTGCCTGCCACAACCCATCTTATGTTGTAAAAGGCTACAAGATGGTGCAGGATGTAAAACCGGGCGGAATCTTTATGATCAACTGCCAGTGGTCTGACGAAGAGCTAAATAAGCATATGCCTGCAGAATCAAAGAAATATATCGCAGAAAACAACATTCAGCTTTACACCATCAATGCGATCGATAAGGCGATCGAGATCGGTATGGGCAAACGTACCAATACGATCCTTCAGTCCGCATTCTTCAAGCTGGCTGACATCATGCCGATCGATGAGGCTGTTGAGTACATGAAGGCAGCCGCTAAGAAATCCTACTCCAAAAAGGGTGACGCAGTGGTAGAGATGAACTACAAAGCCATCGACGCCGGTGTGGATGCTGTACATAAAGTAGAAGTTCCAGCTTCCTGGGCAAATCCAGAAGCAGACGCTCCAGCCAAAGAGCTGACAGGACGTCCAGAGGTAGTGAAGATGGTGAAAGAGCTTCTTGAGCCAATCTCTCTTATGGATGGTGACAGCCTTCCGGTATCTGCATTTAAAGATATCGCAGATGGACAGTTTGAGATCGGTGCTTCCGCTTATGAGAAACGTGGTACAGCTGTCATGGTTCCACAGTGGGATCCTTCTGTATGTGCTCAGTGTAACAGCTGTGCTTTCGTATGTTCCCACGCTACACTTCGTCCATTTATTCTGAATGCAGAGGAAGTAGCAGCTGCTCCATCCCAGATCAAGCTTGCTGATTCCAAGCACGCGACAGCAGAGGGAATGAAGTACACCATGAGTGTATCTCCTCTGGATTGTATGGGATGTGGTGAGTGTGTGACGGTATGTCCTGCTGCGGAAAAAGGCGCTCTTAAGATGGTTCCACAGGAATCACAGGCAGAGGAGCAGCCAGTATTTGATTATCTGGTAGAAAACGTTGGAAAGAAAGACATCAAACCGGTATTTACCGATGCTACACCGATCGGTTCCCAGTACAATCAGCCACTTCTTGAGTTCTCCGGAAGCTGTGCGGGCTGTGCCGAGACATCTTATGCAAGACTGATCACTCAGCTCTTCGGTGAGCAGATGTACATTTCTAACGCCACAGGATGTTCCTCCATCTGGGGTGGTCCAGCAGCTACATCACCATACACTGTAAACAAAGACTCCAAACAGGGTCCGGCATGGTCCAACTCTCTGTTTGAGGACAATGCAGAGCACGGTCTTGGTATGTATCTTGGTCAGAAGGTTCTTCGTGACCAGGCAATTGATAAGGTAAAAGAATTGGCAGCTTCCGACAAGGCTTCTGCTGAACTGAAGGCTGCTGTAGATAAGTTCCTTGAGACAAAGGATGATACAAAGGCAAATGCACCGGCGGCAAAGGCTATGATTGCTGAGATCGAGAAAGCTGCGGCCGCAGGATGTGATCTTTCCAAAGAAATCCTTGACAAGAAACAGTATCTCGCTAAGAAGTCCGTATGGATCTTAGGTGGTGACGGATGGGCTTATGATATCGGTTTCGGTGGATTAGACCATGTACTTGCTTCCGGCGAGAACGTAAATGTTATGGTATTTGATACAGAGATGTACTCCAATACCGGCGGTCAGGCTTCTAAGGCTTCCAATATTGGTGAAGTTTGTCAGTTTGCTGCTGCTGGTAAAGAGATTGGCAAGAAGAGCCTTGCAGAGATCGCTATGAGTTATGGTTATGTATACGTTGCTCAGATCGCTCTCGGTGCAAATCCTGCCCAGGCTGTCAAAGCGATTGCAGAGGCAGAGGCTTACAACGGTCCATCTTTGATCATCGGATACGCTCCATGTGAGCTCCACGGAATCGCTAAAGGTGGTATGAACCACTGCCAGGATGAGATGAAGAAAGCTGTTAAGTCTGGTTACTGGAATCTCTTTAGCTTTAATCCGGCGCTCAAGGCAGAAGGAAAGAATCCATTTACCCTGACATCCAAAGAGGGTGACGGATCTTATCAGGATTTCCTCAACAACGAGGCACGTTATACACGTCTTGTTAAGCCATTCCCAGAAAGAGCAGAGAGACTCTTTAAGGAATCTGAAGAGGCTGCAAAGGCACGCTATGAGCACTTGCAGAAGCTGGTAGAACTTTATAAATAATATTTTGGCGGCATTAGGCTGATTTGATGTTGCTGATATAAATAGGCACGTTGTGCCTGTCATACAGAAGAGTCCTTTTCAGATGGCAGCATTTGAAAAGGACTCTTTCTATCAGAATGCTAAAAAACAAATTAAAAAATATAATAATTTTCACTAAATTTGTCTACCATAACTTTTAAGAAAACGTGGGATACGCTGGCATATTTTTGTGCCAAAGTATCTATAACGGACAAGCAGACGGAGGAATGGATTATGAGACAAATTTATGAGTTAAATACAAAATGGGTATTTTCTAAAGAAGCCCAGGCAGTTCCAGAGAAGAAGCCGAAAAACTGGTATGTGGTAAATCTTCCCCATACCTGGAATGCTATTGACGGACAGGACGGGGGTGCGGATTATTACCGGGGCATCTGCTATTATGCCAGGCAGGTGAAAAAGAGTGAGCTGCCGGAAGCGGACCAGTATTTTCTTGAAATCAGGGGAGCCAATTCTTCGGCAGATGTGTATGTAAATGGAAAGAAACTGGCGCATCATGACGGAGGATATTCTACCTGGAGAGTGAATATGACGGATGTGATGCAGGATAAGAATCTGATCGTGGTGGCGGTAGATAACAGTGAGAATGAGTCCGTCTATCCACAGAATGCCGATTTTACCTTTTATGGAGGGCTTTACCGGGGAGTGAACATCATTGCTGTCAGCCATTCCCACTTTGATCTGGAATATTATGGAGCTCCGGGGATTCAGGTGACGCCGGAGATCTGCGGACAGGATGCCAGAGTGAAGACGGAAGTTTATGTGACCAACGCAGAAGCAGGGCAGAGGCTTTGTTTTAGAATCCTGGATGCAGGGGGAGAGGCGGTTGCCCAGTGTGAAAAAGATGTCAGTGAAAATGTGGCAGAACTAAATATTCCCAAGGTGCATCTTTGGCAGGGAAGAAAAGACCCCTATCTGTATACTGCAGAGGTGGCTTTGATGGAGGGAGAAGAGGTGTTGGATCAGGTAAGTACCCGGTTTGGGTGCCGCAGCTTTGAAATCGATGCCGAGAGGGGTTTTATTTTGAATGGGGAAAGTTATCCACTGCGGGGCGTGTCGAGACATCAGGACCGCTGGGGGATTGGAAATGCCCTGCTTCCGGAACATCATAGAGAGGATATGGAACTGATCTGTGAAGTGGGGGCCAATACGATCCGCCTTGCCCATTATCAGCATGATTCCTATTTTTATGATCTGTGTGATGAAAAGGGAATGGTGGTCTGGGCAGAGATCCCATACATTTCCCATCATATGGAGAGGGGAAGAGAGAATACCATTTCCCAGATGAAAGAGCTGATCATGCAGAATTACAATCATCCGAGTATCGTTGTATGGGGGTTGTCCAATGAGATCACGATGTCAGGTAAATCCACAGAGGACCTGCTGGAAAATCACCGTCTGCTGAATGATCTCGCCCACAAACTGGATCCCACGAGAAAGACCACCATCGCGGCGGTGACGATGTGTGATATCCATGATCCCTATATCCAGATATCCGATGTGGTATCCTATAACCATTATTTTGGATGGTATGGCGGGAATACGTCCATGAATGGACCCTGGTTTGATGAATTCCACAAAGAGTTCCCGGAGATTCCCATCGGCTGCAGTGAATATGGCTGTGAGGGGCTGAACTGGCACAGTTCCGATCCGGAGCAGGGGGATTACACCGAGGAATATCAGGCGTACTATCATGAGGAGCTGATCAAACAGCTGTTTACCAGGCCCTATCTGTGGGCGACGCATGTGTGGAATATGTTTGATTTTGGTGCGGATGCGAGAAATGAAGGTGGAGAAAACGGCCAGAACCATAAAGGACTGGTGACCTTTGACCGAAAATACAAAAAAGATGCTTTTTATGCCTACAAGGCATGGCTGTCCCGGGATCCCTTTGTGCATATCTGCGGGAAACGCTATGTGGACAGGGTGGAAGATGTCACAAAAATAACGGTGTATTCCAACCAGCCGGAGGTGGAACTGCTGGTCAATGGAAAAAGTCTTGGTAAGCAGAAAAGCCTGGAGCATTTTTTCTATTTTGAGGTGCCCAACAAAGGAGAATCTATATTAAAAGCGGTGGCAGGGCAGTGTCAGGATGAGAGCCGGATCTGCAAGGTAGAAGAGATGAATCCTGCTTACCGGCTGGTGGAGAAAGGCGCTGTGCTGAACTGGTTTGATATCACGGAGCGGGAAGGGTATTACTGTCTCAATGATAAGATTGAGGATGTGATTCATTCTGATGAAGGGATGAAATTCTTCCACAGAATATTGGAAGATGTTGGAATGTTCCGTGAGGCATCCTTTGCGGAACCGGAAAATATGGAAAAACTGATTCGCATGATGGGAGGCTTTACGGTGATCCGGATGTTGAATACACTGGGTTCCGTGGGCGATACGATGACCAAAGAACAGCTGCTGTCCCTGAATGAGCAGCTCAATCAGATTCCCAGGAAGATCAGCTGATCCGACAGAATTAATGAAATGGAGACTGACATATCTGGTCAGTCAGAATGACATGGAGGTAGATGGAAGATATGGAAATGACATTGAGATGGTATGGATCCGATTTTGATACGGTTACATTAAAACAGATACGACAGATCCCCGGCGTCACGGGGGTGATCACAACATTATATGATACGGCTCCCGGAGAGGTATGGAGCAGGGAACGTATCCGGGCATTGAAAGAAGAGGTGGAAGCAGCGGGACTTCATATTGCTGGCATCGAGAGTGTGAACATTCACGATGCCATCAAGACAGGAGCGCCCGACAGGGACAAGTATATTGATAATTACATTGAGACGTTAGAGAATCTTGGAAAAGAAGATCTTCACCTGGTCTGCTATAACTTTATGCCAGTGTTTGACTGGACGAGAACGGAACTTGCCAGAGTGAGACCGGATGGATCCACGGTACTTGCCTATACCCAGGAGGCGGTGGATGCCCTGGATCCGGAGAAAATGTTTGAGTCCATCGCCGGGGACATGAACGGTACGGTGATGCCAGGATGGGAGCCGGAGCGGATGGCAAAGGTAAAAGAATTGTTTGAGATGTACCAGAATATTGATGATGATACATTGTTCGCAAATCTCAAGTATTTTCTGGAGAGGATCATGCCGGTCTGCGATCAGTATGACATCAATATGGCGATCCACCCGGATGATCCCGCGTGGAGTGTCTTTGGACTGCCCCGCATCATTATCAATAAAGAAAATATTCTCAGAATGATCAAGATGGTGGACAATCCCCATAACGGCGTAACGTTCTGCTCTGGTTCCTACGGAACCAATCTGGATAACGACCTGCCGGATATGATCCGTTCCCTCAAAGGAAGGGTTCATTTTGCCCATGTGCGAAACCTCAAATTTATCACCCCGACAAATTTTGAGGAGGCAGCGCATCTTTCTTCCGACGGCACCTTTGATATGTATGAGATCATGAAGGCATTGTACGACATTGATTTCCAGGGACCGATCCGTCCGGACCACGGAAGGATGATCTGGGACGAGGTGGCGATGCCAGGGTATGGGCTGTACGACCGTGCCCTTGGCGCTGCCTATCTGAACGGGTTATGGGAAGCGATTGAGAAAAGCCAGCGCTGACAGCGTCAGATTTTTGAATAGATATTCATTGGGGGACTTGAGCTGCAGAAGCAGTTTAATAGTGGAGGTATGCCATAATCGCAATTGAATCCCCGACTGCCCTCAGTGAGAAAAACTATAAGGATAAGCATCCTACGCTTTGGACGGCAGAGGATGCTTATTTTTTCTTTGATTGTGAAATACAGTTAGTTCCATTTAATCATAGTATTTATCTAAAGACGTTTTAGTGGATTTTAGTACATCTATGATATTCACTGACCATATTTGCTTCTTCCAATTTATAGGTTGCTGCATAGACAGTA
>CAJUFM010000090.1 GCA_910585745.1 uncultured Eubacterium sp.
ATATTATCTCATGGATTGAATGATTATATAAGGCACTCTATTGTAGAGCGCTTACCATTATGCTATTATTATTCAAAAACAGGACAGGTTTTGTCTGCGATAAAGTACGGTGAATTATATTTACAATGTATAGAGGAGAGTAAAATACTTTCAGCGATGGAATTCCGTATATTGACTTTTTTAGCATCGTGTTATTCGAGAAAAAATGATTTCAGGAACGCTAAAAAAATATGCCTTTTTTTATATAAAAAGATTTTGTCAGGGGAGAAAGAGGAGACCAGTCAGGAATGTTTACAAATTTGGCTGCTTGTATATTCTGGTGCATATATTAAAAGTATGTTATTTGAAAGAGGGTTTGATCTGATCTTAGAGTGTATTCAGAAGGGGATTGTGTATCATGATAATCCAGATGATTCGATGTATGCAATATATTTAAATATGCTAAAATATGAAGAAAAACAATCTTATGCATTGCCAAAAGAAGTATTGGATGAGATGGAGATAGTTTTTTCTGAAAAATGCTCAAACTTAGATATGTTAGCAAGAGAAGTAAAGGCGGAAGTGTACTATTCCTTTTTTAAATTATATTTAAAGAAACAAAAGAAAGATTTAGCAAGAAACTATATTATGGAAGCTGTTCAGTGTTTTTTAAACGGGAATATCCATGAAGACGAAAGAGAACCATTTTTGTTGATCATGCCAGAAGGACTCAGTTATTTTCATTCTATTGGAGAATTGAAAATGGAGGAAAGAATAGCAGATTGTATCATGGGAAATTTAAAGTTATTATATGCCTATGCCGAATTTTATATTGATAATGTTGAAATGGAAAAATATATCGTTACGGTAGATATATTGTTTCGAGTAGCATATTATCATTATGTAAATACAGGTAAGACAAAAGAGGCATTTGTATATTCTGCAAATTACAAGAATTGTTTGTTATCCATTGTGAAGGCAAGAAATAAACGATTGTATCATGATAAATATAGCGGAGAGATTTTGCAGAGTTATAATAGTGAAAAAAATGATTTTGTAAATAAAATAGAGTATAATTTTAACAAAGATAACCTGGATTTAGTAAATTATGAGGATCTTAAAGAGCTGGAATATCAATTTTCGGAGACATATACTAAAAACAGGGAATTAATGTTCTATACGTACGAAAATATTATGACAAATATACAAAAAAATACTGCCATAATAGAAATTGTCTGTTCCGATTCAGATATTTGTCAAAGAAATTTAGAAACAATAGAAATGCTAGAATATGAAAACAATAGAAAAGCTAAGGTGGATGTATTTGTAATAGCAAAGACAGATTCTGTTCACTTTCTACATAAGAGTATTCGGCAGACGGGAGATTTGTACCGGCAGTTAAATCTTCTGCTTCAGAGAATTGAGGATTCAAAGCTAAAAATAGATCAATTGGCAGAAAATATTGGAAGAAATATGTTTGAATCGTTTTATGGGTTGTTAGAAAGTGTAGAATGCATTTATATTTCACCACATATGGATTTTTATAAGGTTCCATTTGGGTTGATATTTGATTACTGTAATCCTGAAATTGCAAAAAAGGAAATTATTTATTGCCAGTCTTTGCGTGACTTGTTTGAGAGTGATCATGGGGTTACGAATACTCTTATAAACAGTTGTATAATCGGAGGTCCGTCATATGAAATCAATACACGTCCTGATATAGGGCAGCAGAACAGACTGGGAATGAGACAAAATAATCAAAATTTAGAGGCTGTCAGGAATTTTGAGATTGGGGATATTCAGCCGCTTCCGTTTAGTGAATTTGAAGTAAGTGAAATAGGAAAAATCACAGGATCAGGTTGCTTTATATTAGGAGAGGCTACAAAGAATAAGGTAAAAAAAGGGTTTAGTTATTTACATATTGCGACACATGGCTGTCAACGGAAGGTAGGAGAGTTAAACGCTTGGTATGATTCTGCCTTGGCATTCAGTGGAGTAAAGAATGCATATATATTGGGTCAGGAAAAGGATAAATATGGTAATGGCCTGTTGACAGCAGAGGAAATCAGCCGTATGGAGTTGAAGGAAACTAATTTGGTAACGTTATCTGCGTGTATGTCAGCAGACAGTAGATATTCGTTATATGAACAGCAGAGCGGACTGCATCTGGCCTTTGGTGTCGCTGGAGTAAAGTATGTTATTTCATCATTATGGGAGGTGGATGATATATCAGGTTCGCTCTTAATGATATTTTTGTACGAAAATTTAAAGCGGGGGGAAAGCGTACCGACTGCTTTGGATGTTGCAAAAATTAAATTGAGAACAACGACAGTGAAAGAACTAAGAAAACGTTTTAGTGGAAGGGTAACATGTTCTGGGGTAGATCTGGGGAGGGTGGTTTCATTGGAATTTGGTGAATATCCTGAAGAGACATGTCCTTTTTCTGCCCCTAAAGATTGGGCTTCTTTTATTTGCTATCAATATAAATTTTGATGAGGTGAGTTGTATGCTAAGTAAATTGTATAATAGAGAGATCGATCCTATGACGCAGAAGCAAAAGGAACTTTCTGAAACGGAAGAACAAATAAAGACTATGTATGAAGAAAATCTGCCGCTTGCTGAGGAGGGAAATTTAGAAGCGTTATTTCAGATTGCGGAAGCATATAGAAGGTATGCAAGTTATTATGATGATGATACAGTTGGCAATGAAGCGGTTATTCTATATCGAAATCTCGCAGATCAAGGTCATGGGAGTGCGTTATGTCAACTAGGGCATTTTTACGATGAAGGAGAATATTTTGAGAAAGACGAGGAAAAAGCAGTAGAGTTTTTCAAAAAGGCGGCAAATGTAAATTGTGCAGAGGGATATTATTTTTTGGGAAGCTGTTTCGCAAATGGGAATGGTATTTCGCAGGATGATGAGAAAAGTTTTAAAGCATATTTGCGTTCGGCAGAATTAGAAGACGCAGGAGGGATGGCGAAAACGGGAATATTATACTATGAGGGAAAAGGAGTTAAACAGGACTATAACCAGGCATATTTCTGGCTGCAAAAAGCATATCTGAATAGTGAGGACTGGGGGCTTTATTATTTAGGTGTTTGTTATCTGAATGGGATAGGCACCACAATAAATGAAAAAAAGGGTTTCCAGGTATTGGAGAGAGCTAATGAGCAATTTTGTTATAAGCAAGATGAAGCGAGGAAATTATTAATTAGCTGCTATGAAAAGGGGATTGGGACAGAAAAAAATTGGGAAAAGGGGGAGGAAATCAAAGAACAAATCGAAAATGAGCAAAAGAAATGGGATCAAATAATCTCTGCTCTTATTCCGTGAAACTTTGAACTTGTTGATTCCTCATTTAAATATTGCATACTGCATTAACGATATTTAACAAATGTTTTAGATATAGGAGAATACACATGACAACAAACGTAGTTTGCTCTGACACTTACATAGACGCATTTTCAAGATTAGATAAGAAAACACAGAAAAAGTCGCTTGAAACTATCCGGCTTATGCGTCGGAGCCTAAGAAGTGACAGTTTAAAAATAGAAAAGCTCAATACCAGGCTTGATTTTAAAAGTGCCAGAATGACACAGGATTTTAGGGTAATATTTACCCAGTCAGGAAATACCGTTCTTCTAGTATATATAGATCATCATGATGCTGCTTATCTGTGGGCTGGTAATAAATTAAAAGGATTAAGCCCATAAATGATTATAAAGAAATTGTACAATCCTTTCTGATGATTCCCATGGCGCATCAGATGGTAGGCGATTATCTTGTGATCGATGAAGCAGAGAGGGAAGAAGATAGGCGGCATCTGTTACTTCGTCCGTATCAGGTATATGCTTTAAGGGCGATTGAAAAGGCGGCCATGGGATATGACAATGAGGAACGTATTCCTCATGGCGGTTTTGTGTGGCATACGACAGGTTCCGGTAAAACTATTACCAGTTTTAAAACGGCATTATTTCTTTCTACACGTGCAGGGTTTGATAAGGTTATTTTTTTGGTTGACAGAAAAGAATTAGATAGTAATACCAGTAAAAAGTTTAAGGAATATTCAAAATATGAGCCGGTAGATGTAGATGATACACCGTACACATATGATCTTATGAAACGGTTGGAAAGCAAAGCAGGTTCCATAATTGTTACAACGACACACAAATTAAGTGCTTTGGTAAAACACTATCAGGAGCAAAAGGATTTTCAGGCTGCAGATAAGAAGATCATTTTTATTATTGACGAGGCCCATCGTACCACGATGGGAGAAATGATGCAGAACATCAAGAATTATTTTAAAAAAAGTAGTCTGTTTTTTGGTTTTACAGGGACTCCCCTGTTTGATGAAAATTGTGTGAAAGGACGGATCAACGAGTATAATCAATTAATTAGGACGACAGAAGGGTTATTTGGGCCCAAGCTGCATGAATATACCATTGATTCAGCGATTGCAGATGGAAACGTCCTTGGTTTTCATGTGGATTATATTAATACTGGGGAATTTGAAAGTTATGATAAACTTAGGGAACAATTAATAGAAGCCAAAGCAATAGAGAATCCAGAGATGGCGCAAAGAGATATTGAAAGAGAGGTAATGAAACTAAGTGAATTAGAAATAGAAAAAGAAACCGTCAAAAGGGGGATTTTTCAATATCAAGATGAAACCCATATTCCCAAAGTGGTAAGTGAAATTCTTGACAATTGGGAGGTGCAGTCGCAGGACAGATATTTTAATGCCATTTTAACTGTTAAATTTAAGACAAGAGTAATTGCGTATTACCATGAATTCAAGAAGCAGATAAAAAGTAGAGGAATGCAGTTTAATATTGCGATGACATTCAGTATGGGAAATGAAAATGGTGATGATTCTGAGGATCATATGCAGGTAGTGCCGGACGAAATATTAGAAGAAATGCTTGAGGATTACAGGGCATTTACAAATCTGTCTTTAAGTGTTGAGGACATCAAATCCGGAAGAAAGAATGATTACTTTGAAGATTTGATCGAAAGAACAAAGCGTGGCGGCAGTGGCATAAATAAAAAGAATATAGATTTAGTGATTGTCGCCGACCAGTTGCTGACGGGATATGACTCCAAGAGATTGAACACTCTGTATGTGGACAGAATGTTGGAACTACAAAATTTAATTCAAGCGTATTCCCGCACAAACAGGCTGTTTGGAAAAGAAAAGGAATTTGGGACTATCATCAACTTTCAATATCCTGCCATGACAAAGGAGTGCGTTGAAGCTGCACTAAAATTATATGGAAGTGGTGGTAAAAGTTCAAAAGTATTGGTTGATACATATTCCATTGCGGCGGAAAAATTTAAGAATTTGATAATAGAAATGGTGAAGATACTACCAGAACCATCGAGATGGAAAGAATTTGAGAACGATCTGAAGAAAAAACGGGCATTTGATAAGGCGTATATGGCAGCTGTGGTGCAATGGAATCGTTTACAACAGTATTATGAATATGCCTGGAGTGATGATGCTTTTGGGATAGATGAGCATACATGGAGAAAATATGTAGGTGCATTTAAGAACTTGAACCCAGCAGGAGATGAATCAGATCCGGGAACGGTAATTGTCAGACCTTTGGGAAAAACCAAATTGATAGACGCCGAAGTGATAAACGCAGATTATATTTTAAAATTAATTGGCAATAAGGCTTACACCGTTGGAGAAGTTCAATGTGTGGATGATGAAACATTAAGGATCATATATGAGCAGATCCAGGAAGTCAGCGATATGGGGGACAGTGTAAAGGCTGACCTGTTAAAGTGTTTTGTGGATGAGGAATTGCTGCAGGGAAAAGTATCGTCCTCTACTTCCTTTGATGCGGCGTTTGAACAATGGTGTGGCGGGAAAGCGAGGGAATTAGTTGAGCGGCTGGCAGAAAAATGGGGATTGGATAAAGAACTGCTGGCTAAAACTGTAGAAGCATATGATATGTCTCAGCCCGAAAAGATACCATATATGGAAGATCTTATAAAGTCATTGGATTATGAACATGCGGCAGAAAAAGCGGCGAATGTGCTGGCGCATAATATGGAATTAAGAGGTAAACTTCCAAAAGAGATTAAAGAAATAAAAAGCAAATATAAATAAAGAGAATCCGTAAATCCTGCAGGTGTTTGTTACCAGGGTTATGCTGATAACATAAGGAGATCGGCGTATGCTACTCAGAGGTTAAGGGGGATTGGAAGGGTGAGAGGCCCCCCCTCCCCCCACATCTGTTCCTACACTTTGTTCTTTCCGACTTCCCCGGCGATTTCCATCAAATGTTTGATCAATTCGATGGCATCCGGGGTAAATTTTTCTATTGTGGAAGTCAGTTCCTGATCATATCTGTTTATTTCCCGTCCAAACAGAATATAGTCTGCTGTAACGTTCAGAGCCTGGCACAGTTTAACCAGTGTCTGGGCAGAAAAGCCCTTGTCCTTCATTTCTATCTCGTAAAGAAATTTTGAAGAAATTCCTGTTCTGTTTGATAATAGTTCCCGTGTAAGTCCTTTATTTTTTCTCAGATCATAAATTCTTTTTCCCATCCCTAGTTTTTCTGTGTGCTTCATAACATTCCTCCGTTCACAGTAAATCATCTATTTCTATAGTATAACATGCGCTGTGCGCAGAAATTGTCGAAAAAAGTCGAACAGAGGAAAAACAATTAAAAGTGTTAGATTTGCATTTTTTTGTCCAATGTGGTATCCTATGCTTTGAGCGGTATTCAAAGGAAACTGCATCAGATGATTATGTGTTGTCACTGTATTCTGAGATGGAAGGTGATAGCATGCAGATAGGTATAATTGGAGCAGGAAAAGTAGGGTGTTCCATGGGCAGATATATGCGGGAACATGGACTCTTTTTGGTGGGATATTACAGCAGAAGTATCGAGAGCTCGGAAGAAGCCGGGACTTTTACAGATACGAAAGTATTTGAAGATTTAGAAAGCATCATAATGGCATGTGATATGCTCTGTATTGCCACACCGGATGACGCCATCGCGGAGGTGTGGGCAGAGGTACAAAGGATAGCAGAGGAATATCCGGAGACATGCTCTTTGGAACACAAGGTACTATGCCATTTCAGTGGCTCATTATCATCTGACGTATTTTCTGGGATTGACAGTATGGGAGCTTCCGGCTGTTCGATTCATCCAATGTCCGCATTCAGCGACAGATTTACATCATATTATAAATTAAAAGACGTGATCTTTACCATGGAAGGCCAGCATGAGGCATGCCGTGTTTTGACTGAGGTTTTTTCACTTTTGGGAAATAAGGTTCTTCGGATCAAGCCAGAGAAGAAGATCTTATATCATTGTGCCGCCTCTCTTGTAAGCAATTTTATGATCGGTCTCTATCAGATGGGACTGGATCTGCTGGAGGATTGTGGAATCAGCAAAGAAGAGGGTGAGGAGCTTTTTCAGCCTCTGGTGAAAAAAAATGTGCAGCAGATGTTGTGGGACGGGGCGGCGGAGGCGCTGACTGGTCCGATCGAACGCGGAGATGCGGGGACTGTTCAAAAACATCTGTCTGTGCTTGGGGAGGCGGATGCACAGATTTACCGGCTGCTTGGGCAGAAAGTGCTGGCGGTGGCGGAAGAAAAAAATCCTGGAAGGGATTATGAGAGCATAAAAAATATAATAATAGGGAGCACACAGGACAAGGTGTGACTCGATGGAGGCAATAAGCATGAAAAATACTGTAATGACATTTCAGAAGGCAAAGGAAGAGGGGGATAAGCTGACGATGCTCACCGCCTATGATTATTCCACGGCAAAGCTGTTTGACGAGGTGGGAGTAAATAGTATTCTGGTGGGGGATTCCCTGGGAAATGTGATCTTAGGTTATGAAGATACCATCAGTGTGACGATGGAGGATATGATCCATCACGGGGCTGCGGTGGCGAGGGGAGCGAAGGAAGCTCTTGTTATCATTGATATGCCATTTATGTCCTATCAGACTTCTGTGTATGATGCCTTGGTGAATGCCGGGCGGCTGATGAAAGAAGGACGGGCGGATGCTGTAAAACTGGAAGGTGGAGTAGAGGTGTGTCCCCAGATCAAAGCTATTGTAGAGGCGGGGATTCCGGTCTGTGCCCATATCGGCCTGACACCGCAGTCCATCAATGCCTTTGGCGGATTTAAAGTTCAGGGAAAAAGTGAGGCGGCAGCGAGAAAACTTTTGGAAGATGCCAGGGCGGTGGAGGAAGCGGGGGCCTTTGCCGTGGTGATCGAGGGGATACCTAGGAAGCTGGCGGATATGATCACAGAACAGATCAAGATTCCAACTATCGGCATCGGCGCAGGAAATGGTTGTGATGGACAGGTACTTGTCTATCAGGACATGCTGGGAATGTTTTCTGATTTCACACCAAAGTTTGTGAAGCGGTTTGCCAATATTGGCGAAGTGATGAAGACTGCGGTGAAACAGTATATCGAAGAAGTGCAGAGCGGGGTGTTTCCGGCGGCAGAGCATGAGTACACAGTAGATGATAGTGTGATCGAGAAATTGTATTAATGGAAGGGGAAATAAAAATGCAGATCGCAGAGACGATAAAGGATGTCAGAGAACAGGTAAAAGTGTGGAAAAGAGAAGGATTGTCTGTGGGGCTGGTACCTACCATGGGATATCTTCACGAGGGGCATAAGAGCCTAATCGATAAGGCGGTGGAGGAAAATGACCGGGTGGTGGTCAGTGTATTTGTAAATCCCATCCAGTTTGGTCCCAGCGAAGATCTGGCGAGCTATCCCAGAGACCTGGAACGGGATGGAAAAATCTGTGAAGAGGCAGGAGCAGATTTGGTTTTTCATCCGGCAGATGAAGAAATGTATTTTGAGGATTTTTGTACCTTTGTGGATATGGACGACCTTACCAAAGGGCTTTGTGGCAAGTCCAGGCCTACCCACTTCCGGGGTGTGTGTACGGTGGTGTCAAAGCTGTTCCATATCGTAGCGCCGGACCGGGCATATTTTGGCCAGAAGGACGCCCAGCAACTGGCTGTGGTCCGCCGGATGGTAAGAGATCTGAATTTTGATCTGGAGATCGTGGGCTGTTCTATCGTGAGAGAGGCGGATGGACTGGCAAAGAGCTCCCGTAATACTTATTTAAATGAAGAGGAAAGAAAGGCGGCTGTAATTCTTCACAGGGCTTTATCCGAGGGTGAAAGGCTTCTGCAGGCTGGTGAGAAGAGTGCAGAGAAGATTGTGGCGGCGATCCGGAACACCATAGAGGGTGAGGCGCTGGCAAGGATCGACTATGTCGAGGTGGTAGACTGGGATACGTTGAAACCCGTGGATCAGATTCAGGGAGAGGTTCTGGCAGCAGTGGCTGTCTATATTGGAAAGACAAGACTTATCGATAATTTTATTGCCGGTTTTTAGGAGAGACAACGGATGGATGATATACGATTTGATCTGGTTACAGAGGAATTAAATCCCACCTTTTTATTTGGGGTAAAAATTGACCGCAAAGAGAGTGAACATAATTACCACAGCCATGATTTTCCTGAGATTGGAGTTATTTTGGAGGGTGAGGGGATCTATCATCTGGATGATGAGTACATACCGGTACAGACCGGGGATGTACTGATCTTTAATCCGGGAACAAGACATGAGAGTATCATTGGTGACAGTGAAAAGGGACGGGTGGAGTTTTTTTTCGGCTTTACCGATGTAAGTTTCTGTGGTATGAAGCCAAACCATATAGAGCTGAGGGATGGTGGAAATGTTCTGCATACGAAGGGAAAGACCCAGAGGAGGATCTTCCGCATCTGTGAAGAGATGGTGAAAGAAAATCAGGCAAAAATGCCAGGGCGTTATTTTATGCTCAAATCATTTCTTGTACAGCTGCTATTAAACGTTGTCAGAGAAGAGAATAACTTCTCGGAATCTCAATGAATGTGATTCTAACTGAAAATTGACAACTG
>CAJUFM010000091.1 GCA_910585745.1 uncultured Eubacterium sp.
TCAGTTGTCAATTTTCAGTTAGAATCACATTCATTGAGATTCCGAGAAGTTATTGATTAACTCTGAACACATTTACCAAACCAGTTCATGTAATGCTTTAAGTACCTCTGCTACCTTATCTGTCTCTCTTCCTTCAAACAATCTTACTGCATTATATAACTCTGTATCGGAATACATATCATTACCCCGAACAATGTACTCACAACTGGTTTCCAGACTGTCCGCAATACTTTTTAAAATACTTACAGAAAATCCTTTTTTACCGAATTCAATTTCATATAAAAATTTCTGTGAAATATCCGCCATATCTGCAAGTCGTTCTCTTGAAATATTCTGCTGGTTCCTCAGCTGCATAATACGAAATCCTATCTCTGAATAATCTGCATTTCTCATTAATCATTTGTCTCCTTATAAATAATGGTACTGCTATTTTTCCGCCACAAGATCCGCAATATAATGTAACAGCCTCGCCATACACTGGCTGTCTTCTTCTCTCACATCCTTTTGTAACCTTAAACACTCCGCTTCTGAAATCACACCTCCAAACAAATAATTCATATCACAGTTATACCTGGTTGCCAAAATGTAAGCATATTCACTGGATAATCCGGTAGACCCGTTTTCTATCCGCAGAAGAGAATCTTTCACGATTCCAAAAGCTTCTGCCAGTTCATCCGCCGAAATGCCATTTTTGATCCGAAACCGTTTTAAACGCCCTCCTATCCGAATATTTATCTCTGTTTTCTTCCGTGAATTCCTTTTCATAATTTAGATCGCTCCTTTGGCTTTTTATTTCATCATACCAGTAAATAACCTTTCTGAAACGACCTATATGTCCATAAACGACACATCATGTTACAACGTATCGCCTTTTTCGGCTGTTTTTCATGGCGTCACAGGGCTTCTGAGCCCCCATTTCCGCCTTAATTCGACAAGATTTTACCCCTAAGGATCTACACCCCCCAACAGACCAAAATTGCGACAAACGACAATTCCCCGTTTTCCGTCATAGCTTAAAGGCGACATCAGGCTAAAAGATAATAATCTTTCCAAAAACAGCTTGACTTGTTCAAGGGTGAGTAGTTACAATATAAGTATGCAAAAACTACAGTGGTTTTCAAACCATAGAGAGCTTATGCTCTTTAAAAATATTGTAGTAGGAGGATTTTAATAATGGACAGCCAATTTGAATGGAAAGAAGAATTTAAAATAGGAGTAGAGGTTATTGATAAGGAACATCAAAAGCTTTTCAAAATAATCAATAAACTCCTCGCCTTTAAAGAAGACGAAGCAACTCGTCAGTGGGCATGCCGGGAGGGTATCAAGTTTTTCAAAAAACATGCTGTCAGCCATTTTGCAGACGAAGAAGCGTATATGACTTCTATTAATTACGAGGGATTGGAACAGCATAGGCATCTACATAAAGGATTCCGTGAAAATACGCTTCCCGCATTGGAACAGGAAATGGAACAGTCAGCCTACTCCCCTGACTCCGTGGAGCATTTTTTGGGCGTCTGCGCCGGCTGGCTGATCGGTCATACCCTGACAGAAGATATGGCCATCACAGGTAAGCAGATGAAAAAAAAGTCAAACCTTCTGCCAAGTGAAAATCTTACAGCTATGAAGAAAGTGATCAAGCAGCTTCTGTTTGATATGTTTCAGCTGGAATCACATCTGGTCAGTGATGCTTACAACGGGGAAAAGTTTGGAAACGGTGTATATTACCGTCTGATCTATGGAACTCCAAAAAATGAAAAAAAACAGGAAGTTATTTTGGTCTTTGAAGAAAATCTTCTGATCAATACGGTAGGAAAAATTATCGGCATCAAAACAAACAAACTGGATAATATGCTGGTTCATGCCGCCCGGTACACCGCCAGACAGTTTGTAAAGCGTGTTATGGAACAATTTCCAACTGAGGAAACCTATGAGCTGAAGACAGAAAACCTTCTGGCTTATGATCAGTTTCAAAAAGTCTATACAAGGGAAAATCCGCACCTCAGCCTGTTATTTAACACAGGAAGCGGCTATTTTGCCTACTGTGCCATTGCGCCTCATCTACTGGAAAGCAGCATCGGCACTCCGATTGAAGCGGACAATGCAATGGATGAAGTAAAAGAGTACCTGAAAAAGCGGGAGACCGCAGGGAATAAGCCAAGAGTCCTTATAGTGGATGATTCCATGACAGTGCGGCAGCATATGGGGAAACTGTTAAGTGATGATTATGATATCACACTGGCAGAATCTAGTATCGCCGCCATCCGGAGCATTACTTTAAATAAGCCGGATCTGGTCCTTTTAGATTATGAGATGCCAGTATGCGATGGCAGGCAGACCCTTGAAATGATCCGTTCCGACCAGGCCCTTGCAGATATTCCTGTTATTTTCCTTACCGGACGGAGCGATCCGGAGAGCGTAAAGAAAGTTAAGGCTCTGAAACCCGCAGGATATCTTTTGAAAAATCTGGAGCCAGCAGCGATAAAAGAAAATATCGATGCTTTCTTTGAAAAGAAAAAGGCGTTACATAAATAACCTAATATTTGAGAAACGGGGCTGCCGCACTAAGTAAGGGAACATATCAGTGATTAGTGCGCGGCTCCTTTTTAGCAAATAAAAGAAACCGGCCGATTTATCTAAAAGCCAGGACTGTTGCCGCCAGGACATGTATATCCTTACAATTAGGAAGTTTTATGTAACTGCATGGGCTCTGGGAAGAGGTCTCAACTCTGGTATATACAAGTTTTCCGGTATGATTCAGACCGCCCGGCGTCTTATTTTTAAATGCCGCCTGCCAAATAACGGTTTCTCTGCTTAATGGCCTCTCGACCCAATCCGACACCGCGATCTTTTTTCTCACAACTTCGTCCTCACAGCCTATTTCCAGTTCCGCGAACTGCGAACCATAAGTGGCATAGAGCAGCAGATAGATACTTTTAATTCTCTTATCAACAGGCAGTACCTGACCCTCACATTTTAGACAATTAAACGCATTAGCCCCGACCTTTTTTAAATCAAAACGGCACTTTTCTGTCTCCCATATCCTCCCATATTGTAATATCTTGTCCACATAAAAATCCTCCGGGTGGAGCATATGGGTATATTCGTTGTAGGGCAGATCCAGAAATATTTCCTGCACAGTATTTTCCTGGAACGCATCTGGCTCAGCATTCTTTCCCTCTCCCTGATCTCTGCAGATCTTGCCAAAGCACTCTTTGGTGCTTATCTCCATCTGCTGTATCTTTTCCAGGTTTTCTACGTATATATCCTGATAACTATGTACTTTCGATGGCGTCAATCTGCCTGTTGAATATTCTCTGTGCATTTTGACGGTAAGTATTTTAAGGGCTTCCCATTCCACAATAAGATCCCGTATCTGCTCTGCCAATAAAGTGTACTTCATACTCCACTCTTTCGTAAGATATTTTTCAAATTGAATATGCCTTCCAAGAATGATGTAAAACAGATTGTATAACGGAATCCGCCATATGTTTTTCTGATCCCCAAACTCCCTCTTAACATCAAAATTCTCATGTATCTTTTTTCTTAAGGATTCTATATCTTTGCAATGAACTTTATACCTTGCATTTTTGTACACTTTTTTTATTTGGGGCGCTTTTAAGCCATCTATGGACTTCAGCTTAACCCGGATGAGACTTAACAGGCCCCGCTGCACATCACTCCACTGGATCATGACATTGGATTTAGAGGGCATCGTATCTACACACCATATTCCCTCTTCCCCCATACTTGTAAAAATCAAAAAATGTACTCTGTAATCATTTTGTCCATATGTCTTTTGCCAGGGTATGGAATTCGTCTTGATCCCAGCCACTAAGAGCTGATCCTCTTGTATATACTGACAAATCTTTTGCTTTATCTCCTGTTTTCCCAGATCTCCCTGGGGGGTAAAATCAATACCGTAAATTTTCCTTACATTATCCTGAATACGCCCCGGGCACACTTTTAAGCCCTTTCCTATGACAAAATCCGGCGAATACCGGAGACTCCAGGAATCCCAGAACGCCTTTTCATATTCCCCCCGGAAATAATTGCATACAGTAAGGACTGTATTGTCGATACAATCCAGCCCTTCCATATTTACCGGGGTGATCTCAGGGTTTAAATTTTCCATCCTGTCACCTTCTGTTCCTGTTTCACTCAGCCCTCTTTCGCTTCCGGGACATAATACTTATTGTAGAGTTCCTCTACATATTCCATTGTGGTATTATTTTTAGTTGAGCGATATGACCCGCCTGATGTGCTGATCAAACTTGAGTCCATTATTATAAAACTAAAAGCTACTTCCTCTTCAGAAGAATAAGCCTTAATGCTATACTCCCCCCCACAATACATACGATTTGATAGATTTAAATCAAGACGATACCCGGCCAAACTAAATCTCTGTCGTAAAAGGCTTATTTCCTGGAAATCTATAATAGTAATGGAGTTTCCAAATCTGCTAATGGTAATTTTACTAACGTCATCCGGAATTTCTCCTGGTAATTTGTCATAAACATGTAAGACAATGGAAAATTTAGAATCTTTTTTCTTCCCCTTCAACTTCCCTGTCAGTTCATATATGCCTGACTTTTTTACAGTAAACCTGTTTTTTTTAATCCGTATCTGCTTACTACTTGGTGTCCACTTAATCCTGGAATCTGTAAACTTCTTCTTTTTTGCCTTATCGTATGAATCCGGTTTTCGTTTAATATTTATAACATCCCGTATAGTATATTGTTTTTTGCTCTGTATGGCATAATAATCCAAACGGTAAATCTCAGTCTTTTTTTTCTTTGCAGCTGAGATCTGGGCATATGGAACTCCTGACAACAGAATCCCCAATAAAAGCAGCATAGAAACAATTTTCTTTTTTTTCATAATAACTCACATTCCTTTCGCTTCGCTCAGGCACAAATCGGATATGAAAAAGCAAGTTATGAGTACCTAAACGATTATTTTTTGTTATAATCTCCTTATGCAGATACACTACAGAGCACGGAGGAGGAAGCAGAATCAATTCCTCCCTTTTCGGAATAAAGTCCGCATAATAACATGTCGCCGGCTGCCTTTTCAAGCACAAATAAGTAGGCTATGAACCCGCAACCTAATCATTGTCAAAGCAATTCCTTAGGTCTTTCTTTGCTGGGCAGCCAGTCAATGTCTGCATCTTTTAAGGAGGTGTGTGTTATGTTATCTACCAAACATTTTGTCTGCTGCGGCATGGATGTACACAAAAAATTTGTAGTCGCTACCATTGCAACAACAGATTACCGTGGTGTGACCACTTATGAAAAAAAGAGGTTCAGCACCTTTAATTCTGACCTCAGATCACTGAAAAAGTGGCTGCTGGACCACAAGTATACCGAGGTCTGTATGGAATCCACCGGCAAATACTGGATCCCTATCCATAACATCTTAGAGGATTCCTGCCATGTGGTAGTGGCCAACCCCAAATATGTCCGTGCCATTAAAGGCCAAAAGACAGATGACAAGGATTCTGCATGGATTTGGAAAATCAGCAACTGCCATTGTTGATTATATCCTTTCCGGCGAAACATTTGACCCCGAACACTGTAAATCCCTGCTCCAGAAAAAAGCAAAGGAAAAAGCAGATGATGTGGTCAGATCCATTATCGGTTATGGGCTGCACAGTGACCAGTTGGTTAAGATGAAGGTCTGCAGAAAGCATATTGATGACATCGGTGAATGCATCGAAAGCCTTGATGAAAAAATCTCAGACCTAGTTAAACCTTACCACAAATTTATCGAACTGGCTACCACCATTCCGGAAATCACAGAAAGATCCGCGGCTTACATCATTGCCGAGATCGGGGTGGACATGTCCGTATTCAAATCCTCAAAACGCCTGTGTTCCTGGGCGGGTGTCACTCCCCAAAATAATGAAAGCGCCGGTAAAAAGAGGAGTGTACATATTTCAAGGGCTGGAGTATATCTGAAACCCCTTTTGGTGCAGTGTGCCAATGCAGCCATCAAGGATAAAAAGAATCCTTATTTTAAATACAAATATGACCGTATCAAAAAACGCCGTGGACACAAACGGGCGGTCATCGCCATTGCACGCATGATGCTGACCTGCCTGTACCACATGTTTTCAAAGCAGGAAGCCTTTAACCCTGCCGATACGGATTATTCTGCCATCCCTGAAGAAATGTATGAAAAATTTTAGGAACAGTACGATAAAAAAGCCATCAAACAGCTGGAAAAGAGAGGGTATACAATCATTCCTCCTGAAGTTGCCTGATACTGTCCAGAACATACATTTGTATTTGGGTAGTTTTTCGACTACCCTGAATCAGTGCGCCGAAATTCACATTTTCTTTTCAACCTATCATCCCCATTATTTTCCAATAAAGTAAAATGTGACCAGCCTGCTATTGGGATAATCCGTATTATTTATAATAAACCTTTATTTTTTTATTTCCTTTTTTGAAAAGCGTTTTTACCTTAACCTTTTTCAAATTAAGTTTTTTCAGCTTATTATTTTTGCAGGAAAGCACAGAAAGCTTTACATTCTTAGGCAAACGCAAGGAAGTCAGCTTACAGTCATTGCAGTACAGTTCCTTTAACTTTGTATTCTTTGACAAATTTAATTTGCCCCATCCATTTCCTGAACAATTCAAATAAGTCAAGTTTTTTAATTTGCTAAAATTCGGTTTAGGCAAAGGGCTATAGGAACAAATTAACTTTTTTAGTTTTTTACAGTTATTTACGTTCAACCGGCATTTTGACTTTCCAAAATACTCAAATTCCGACAACTGGGGTAACTTTTGGGGCAGAATAACATTTCCACCTACATGTACCTTATTCAAATTTGTGTGTTTACTCAGATCTTGAACCGGATAATTCTGATCCCAGACTGTATACAAATAGACATCCCGCAGCCGATTATGTTGTGAAAGATCCAGACCTTCCACAGAACTTGCTCTGCAAAAAAAGCGTTTTATTTTTTTATTTTTTGATAAATCCAATTTTAAATCAAGCGCCATTTCACAGCCTTCGTCATCTAATTCACTGTACTGCGACAATTCGTCTGCATCAATCTCCAGATCCTGCAGATTAGTAAAATATTCTATTCCTTGAAAATTAACATCTTTCGACAGCCCACGCCCATACCCCAAATAGCCATACTCCAACTCTTCATATGTTATTTTTATTTTTGTTGTCTTGCTGATCTCCCGATCACTTAATATACCATCTCTGTTCTCGTCTATATTGAAAAGGATAAATTGACGAAAATACGCGTCAGGAAATGCATTTTCTGTAATTGGTATATCTTCTGCCTGAACAGTATCTTTGTTTTGATTCATACCCAATAATAAAAACACAATAAATAATAAGTAAAACACCTTTGTTTTCATACAGCACTTCCTTTATAAAATATTTCAATTTATTATTCAGCTCCAAGAGGACACTCCAGGAGCCGAAATAACCTGAATACTATAATTAAATCTATTTACTTGAAGATCCATAGTTATGCGTATAATTATAATTATATTTATTAAAAAATGTCATAGCCTCATTGTCTGAAACTACACTTGAGTTAACCCTTTTGGCGTTTCTCGTAATATTTTCCATTTTGAATATTACACTATTAAGCATAGTATTTCTCAACGCTGTGTCATCCGGTACAAATGTTTTATAACTTGCCTGATTCCCAGCTACATAGGCTCTGACTATACGATATGCAATGTGCTTTGAATAATCATAACGATATCGAAATTTTTCTGGGTTGTCTGCCCATCCATATGATCCTGTATGCTGAGCATGACGCCAAGCATTATCCTGCCATCCAAAGGAATGATGTGCTACTGCATCTGTCGCTACATGGATAGCCATCCCATAATAATATAATTTCTTGTCTGCCTCACTGGGAGTCCCTGGCACCCCCCCCTCTCTCCATTGTTCTGGAGCAAGAGTTCTTAAATAACAAATCATACCTTTCGCATTCGATACCTCTGTAGGATCAGAGCTAATCGAATTTACTGTACAGCTATTTCCCTTAACTGCCAGTCTCGTAAGTGCAATTGTATTAGCAATATAATTATTTCGTCCATGAAAAGTTGGAAACATTCCCTCTTTTAATGACAAAATTTTATCTGGCATTACTGATCCAAGTTTTATTTTCTGCAAGTCCTGTTGCGTTCCATTATATTTTCCTGCAATAGCATCATCAAACAAAACATAATGGTCTTTCCATGAACCCTCGACCAAATCCGTCTCTGCGGTTTTTATGGGCGTATCATTTTCACTTAATAATCCTACATCGTTATCTATAGTTGTCTCTTCATACTTATTAACAAACTCTTCATAATTAGCTAGAGCATACTCTACATCCAATAACCCACTTCCCGTACAGTTCTTGTCTCCGATTTTTTTAGCACTTTGCAACAATAGTTCTTTAACAAAATTGGGGGAAACTTCTACGTTTTTTTGCAGAATTAATGCAACAGCACCAGTAACATGAGGGGTCGCGATACTAGTCCCCCCAACCACAATATTTGTTCCATACAACCCATCTGAAACAACTTGCTTTCCTGGGGCCATAATATCCAATCCTTTTCCTTTTGAACTCTCTTCAGTTTTTTCCCCTTGAGAATCTACAGCACCTACTGATATCACTTTTTCAAAAGCTGCAGGATAATCGATACCTTGTTCGTCTTTGTTTCCAGCCGAAGCAACCATTATAATTCCTGCTTTATATGCATCATCAACAGCCTGTTCTAATATCTTGGAATATTGTAGTGTACCAAAGCTCATATTTATAACTTTTATATCATTTTCTATGCACCAATATATTCCTTCTACTACTTTACTTAATTGAGTCTTATTTTCTGAATCAAGTACTTTAACAGAATATATTTCTGCATTTGGTACTATATTTTGAATAATTCCCGAAACACTCGTTCCATGTCCTGTCATATCCTCAAAATACCACGGTGCAGTATCTTCATCTGTAATATTATGATATCCTTTAGGAATTGTATTGCCACGGTCAATCCCAGAATCAAGAACAGCTATTTTTATTTTCTTAGCACTATTTGACACTTCAATACCTTGATCTACATTAATCATCAAATAATTCCATATCTCCTTAACTTTATTCTTATCTTTGTTTAATTTCCTCTCTTTTCCTGAAGCCCGGAGCTGAATATCCTTCTCAACCACTGCTCCCTCTTTTTTAAGCTTCTGAACCTCATTTTTACTAAGACTTCCTTCAAACATATCATCACAAGAAGATATTTTCTTTAGTTTCATACTTTTAATATTATTTTTTGATGAAATAATATATTCCTGTTTATTTATACTATCTATTTGGGAATCAGCATAACATTCCTCTGGCACATAATAAAACAACAATGCTATAGTTATTACAATTGTAAAAACCTTTTTTAAAATATTTTTTTTCATTGAATTCTCCTTTTATTATTTTATTAGTTTTTAAAAAACTAGACGGCAAAACTATCTTAATACGATCAAACTATCCTCCTTTCAATTTTTATAACTTCTCGGAATCTTCAGCCTTGATTTTATAAGGCTTTCAGACCCCTA
>CAJUFM010000092.1 GCA_910585745.1 uncultured Eubacterium sp.
TCCCTTTTTATCGTATCGATTGTATTAATGTCCTTTTTGGCGGGTTGGAATAGGGCAGGAGGGGTTTCTGACAGTGAGAAGACAAATTTCTCTACTAATGAGGAAAGACGTACTTCTCCGGAATTATATGTAAAAGACTTTAAAGTAAAAAGCGGGGAAAAAAAAGATTTTGCAGAGTATCTCTCAGCGATGGACTTTGACCGGGGAGATCTCTCGGCCTGCATCCAGGTGGCAGAAAGGGATGTGAATGGAAGACGTATTTCGGAATACAAAAATATATTAGGGGGAAAGGGCGAAAGCAGCTGGGGAAAACCAGGGATTTACCGTTATTTTGTCCGTGTCCGGAGTCCAGTCACCGGTAAAGTGACGGAAAAAAAGTTTCTGGTACTGGTAGATTACAGCAGCATAGGGGGGAGTGGACAAAAACTACCCCGGGGAAATGAGGGAGATTATGAAAATGGTGATTGAGCATTTTATAACATTTTTGCTTTTATTGATTTTTATATGGATTGGAATTGCATATATTATACAAAATGTGTTATACTCCAGTGCCAGAGAATTTCATGGAAGTGTCGTGACGCAGGTGGAAAATAGTTATTTTGACCAGGCTGTCATTGAAGACTGCAAAAAACGGGCAGAAAAGGCAGGATATGAACTAAAGGTACAAGTGTATGGGGAGGAAAATAAAAAGGATGCCAAGGTTACTCTAGGATTCCGGTATGTCATACCATTGGCGGGAATTGTAAAAAAATATGAGATAGAGGGATATTCAAGATGAAATCAGTCATAGTTTCTTTTGTATGTATCAGCGCCATCCTGCTGGTTTTGGCGATACATACCGTAATCGATGGTAAGTCGGCTGCTTTGCAGGAGTTGGAAGATTCCCTGGCGGTGTCGGTGTCACAGACGATGAAAGAAGTAATGGAACAGGAGAGTTATGGGATCCAGGATAAGAATGAGTTTATCGCTTCCTTTCTTCAGGCCCTGGTCATGAGGACAAATTCCGATGTGGATATGACCGTGAATGTCATATCTGCTGACATGGAGCAGGGGCTTATGGATATCGAAGTGGCAGAAAAGATTTCTTTTCTTAATATGAAAGAAAAAGAAATTAAAGTGAGAAGAACGGTGATTTTTGAGAAAAATGAACACTCTGACCTGGTTCAAGCGCTGTCGAGCTGACACCATTCCGGATCAAAGTGTTCATAAGATCACAATATCTGTTAAGCTGGGAGATCATTCTTCCTCTTCTTCCGGTTGAGGATGAATCAGAATATGAACTTTGTCTATACGGTTTTTTTCTGCTTCCAGTACCGTATATACAGCATAATCATCCTTTGCGCATTCTCCGGGATTTGGAAAATGTTCCAGAAGTTTGATGATGTGGCCGGAGATGGAATCGTATTCATCCGATTCCAGTGGAATGCCTAAAAGTTCATTGACATCATCCAGCGGAGTAGATCCCAGAAGGATGTACTCATTTTCAGAGATATGCTGAATTTCGTCTTCTTCATCTTCATCGTATTCATCACGGATCTCTCCTACAATCTCTTCGACCAGATCCTCCATGGTGATCAGACCGGAGAGAGCTCCATACTCATCTAGGACAATGGTCATAGGAATGGATTCCTTACGCATTTCCATAAAAAGTTCTGACACATTTTTGTACTCATAAGTAATGTGTGCATCCCGGATCAGGTCTTTCAGGGAAAAATCTTTTTTGTCCCCTTTGTAGAATACAAAATCCTTTAAGTTTATGATCCCCACGATGTTGTCTATGGTCTCATCATAGACAGGCATACGCGCAAATTTGTTTTCTGTAAATTCGGAGAGGAGTTCATCATAGGAGATCGATAGTTCTACCATACAGATATCCAATCGTGGGATCATGACATCCTTTGCGATCGAATCACCAAAATCAACAATATTGGTGATCATTTTCCGCTCTTCGCTCTCAATGACACCCTCTTCGTGGCTTACATCCACAAAAGTCCGAAGTTCGTCTTCTGTAATTCCTTTTCCGGTTCCACTTGTGTCCACCCGGAGTATAAATAGGAAGAATACTACAAACTTATCAATGACAAAGATAACAGGGGTTAGAAGCTTTGTCAGGAGTAATATGGTCCGGCTGAAAGCAAGCGCCATTTTTTCAGCATTGATCGTAGCCATGGTTTTGGGCGAGATCTCACCAAAGATGAGGATCAGGAAAGTCAGTATTCCGGTAGCGATACCAGCACCCAGGCTGGTATTGTTCTCAAGTCCCATCTGTTTGCAGATGGAAAAGGCAAGAGAAGTTGAAATTGACGATGCTGAAAGGTTCACCACATTGTTGCATATGAGAATACAGCTCAGCATTTTCGACGGGTTTTCAAGAAGTTTTAACACTCTCATCGCCGCCTTGTTTTTTTCTTCTGCCAAAGCTCGCATTCTGAGTTTGTTTGAAGTTGTCAGTGCTGTCTCTGCCGACGAAAAAAAGGCAGATAAAAGCAGCAGAATAAATATGATAACAATGTTTAGCACGATAGAATTTGTCGCGTCACCGGGCTCCAAAAAAAATCACTCCAATCAAAAAATAATAAAAAGTATAGTATCAGGGGGAATTGGTCTTTGTTTCTAGATACCTACGGATTGTTTCATTGCTGTGCAATTTCCGCAACCCTGGTATCATCATAGTACTATTGTATTGGAAAAGACAGGTTTTGTCAAATTAACTTAATGCCTGACGTTTTCTCGCCATTTCGTCGCTGTCCAGATATTCATCATAAGTAGTCACCTTGTCGATCATTCCATTCGGGGTGAGCTCAATGATACGGTTTGCTATGGTCTGGATAAACTGATGGTCCTGGGAAGTAAAGAGGACAATTCCAGGGAACTTGATCAGTCCGTTGTTGACGGACGTGATGGATTCCATATCCAGATGGTTGGTGGGCTCATCCATAATGAGGGCATTGGCCCCCAGCATCATCATCTTGGAGAGCATGACTCTCACCTTTTCACCACCAGAGAGGACATTTACTTTTTTCAATCCGTCATCGCCGGAAAACAGCATGCGTCCCAGGAAACCACGGACATAAGTGGCATCCTTTTCCGGGGAATACGGCATCAGCCAGTCTACAATAGTATCTGTTCCGGCAAAATCCTTGGTGTTGTCCTTCGGGAAATATGCCTGGCTGGTAGTGATCCCCCATTTATAGTCGCCTTCGTCTGGCTCCATTTCGCCAGCAAGGATCTGGAAAAGAGTGGTGGAAGCGATGCCATAGGAGCCTACAAAAGCAATCTTATCGTCGTGTCCAACGGTGAAAGAAATATTGTCAAGCACTTTCTCGCCATCGATGGTTTTGGAAAGATTTGTTACAGTCAAAACTTCATTTCCAATCTCACGATCCGGCTTGAAATCTACATAAGGATATTTTCTGCTGGAAGGGCGAAGGGTATCAAGTTCAATTTTTTCCAGGGCGCGTTTACGGGAGGTTGCCTGTTTGGATTTGGAAGCATTGGCACTGAAACGCTGGATAAATTCCTGAAGTTCCTTGATCTTTTCTTCTTTCTTTTTATTGGCTTCCTTCATCTGTTTGATCATAAGCTGGCTGGATTCATACCAGAAATCATAGTTGCCGGCATAAAGCTGCATCTTTGCGTAGTCGATATCCACCGTATGGGTACAAACTTTATTAAGAAAATATCGGTCATGGGAGACTACAATAATTGTATTATCAAAATTAATGAGAAATTCTTCCAGCCACCGGATCGCATCCAGATCCAGGTGGTTGGTTGGCTCATCCAGTAAAAGGATATCTGGGTTGCCGAACAGGGCTCTTGCCAGAAGTACTTTGACTTTTTCACTTCCGGATAATTCACTCATCTGTTTGTAATGGAGTTCTGTATCTATGTTAAGTCCATTGAGAAGAGTGGCAGCATCGGATTCTGCCTCCCAGCCGTTCATCGTGGCAAAGTCTGCCTCTAGTTCGCTGGCGCGGATCCCATCTTCCTCAGTGAAATCTTCTTTTGCATAAATCGCGTCCTTTTCCTTCATAATATCATAGAGACGCTGATTTCCCATGATGACAGTATCCAGAACGAGGCAGTCATCATATTTAAAATGATCCTGTTCCAAAACGGAAAGACGCTCGCCGGGTGTAATAATGATCTCACCCTGGGTAGGTTCCAGTTCTCCGGAAAGGATTTTTAAAAAAGTGGATTTGCCGGCGCCATTGGCACCAATGATACCATAGCAGTTCCCTTCGGTAAATTTTATATTGACTTCTTCAAAAAGCGCTTTTTTGCCAAAACGCAGTGTTACATTGCTAGCCTGAATCATTTTTTTCCTCCATCACAATTCTTTATATATTTTACATTAACACTCACTATTTTACTAGAAAACTGTGATTTTGCAAGCATTTTTGTAATATTTGCGATTCTTTTTCACTTGTGATTGCATTTCAACTATGCTAAAATAAAGCTGTGGCAGTCAGTAGAATAACAATTAAGGATGACAGAATGGATGAATGCGATTGAAAATGGACAATTTACGATAAAAAAAGCGAGTAATGTAAGAGAGGGAGTTTTTCTTTCGGAATCCAGGAAAAGTGCTGAGATCACGATCTGGTGCAGGGATGCAAAGACATGCAAGTTCTGCCTGTATGAAGAAAATAAGCTGCGCCATAAGATACCGATGTTTTCCATGAAGGAAATGGGAGCACCGGATCTGTTCAGTGTGCGGTTGGAGGGACAGGGATTAGCAGATTTTTTAAATCGTTTTGAATATACTTTTGAGGCGGACCGACGGATTGTAAACGATCCATTTATGCGTGCTGCGGCGGGGAGAGATGTATTTGGTAAAAAGCCGGGGAAGCTCAGAGGACGGTTTTGCCTGGAAGCCTTTGACTGGAGTGGTGAGAACAGGGTTTCCATCCCTTACGAGGATATGATTTTGTACCAATGTCATTTGCGGGGTTATACCAGACACAGCAGTTCAGGAGTGAAACATCCAGGAACCTTTGCCGGGTTTTGTGAAAAGATACCTTATATGAAAGAGCTGGGAGTGAATACCGTATTATTTCTTCCTCTTTACGATTTTAATGAGCGGATGTATGCGGATGAGAAAAAAATCAATTACTGGGGATATACCGGGGATGCCTGCTATTTTGCCCCTAAAGCCTCCTATGCGGTGGAAGGTGCGGATGCCGTGGGGGAAATGAAGCAGATGGTTAAAATGCTGCATCAAAACGGCATGAATCTTTTTCTTGACATGCATTTTGTGGACCGCTCTCCTGAATTTATACTGAGATGTCTGGTATACTATGTGACAGAATTTCATGTAGATGGTTTTCTGGTCAACTCGGACGTGGTCTCGGAGGAATGGCTTCTGGCAGACCCGTTTCTTCGGAATTGTAAATTTTTGAGCAGTCATTGGAAAAAGGTAAAACGGGTGGGCGGAGAAAGGAAGTTTGCCCGGTTTAATGATGAATATATGACCGTGGCAAGACGGTATCTAAAGAGCGATGAAGGCCAGGTGGGAGATTTTTACCAGTGTTTCCGCAAGGATGAGGAGGAGATAGGCCGGATTCATTATATCACACAGAAAAATGGATTTACACTGCGGGATCTGGTTTCCTATGATGTGAAGCACAATGAGCCAAATGGTGAGAGGAACTCGGATGGCACGGAATTTAATTACAGCTGGAATTGTGGTCAGGAGGGAGTGAGCCGCAAAAGAGTGGTGAACCAGATGCGGATGCGGCAGACAAAGAATGCATTCTGTATGTTGTTTTTGGGACTTGCCACACCCATGCTTTTAGCAGGGGATGAGTTTGGCAGGAGCCAGAAGGGAAATAATAATGCCTATTGCCAGGATAATGCTTCTACCTGGCTGGACTGGAGCCTGCTTGAAAAAAATCAGAAGATTTATGATTTTTGTCATCGACTGATCCAGTTCCGAAAAGATCATCTGCTCTACCAGCACCATGATGTTTTGAGTGGAATGGATACGCTGGGAATAGGGGCGCCAGGAGTGTCCTGTCATGGAATTGAACCCTGGGAGGCAAATTTTTCATATTACAGCAGGGAAGTTGGAATTTTGTTTTATGGGTCCTACTATGGCGGAAAATCTTTATATATGGTGTTTAATTTTCACTGGGATGCCCATGAATTTTATCTCCCGGTGATCAATGCGACGAAAAAATGGAACGTGATCCTGGATACGGACGATGAAAAGCAGAAAAAAAGCAATCTGAAAAAATATATGGTTTCACCGCGATCTGTGGTGGTGTTTGAGAGTATGGAATAAAAGTCCGGCTGATAAATATAAATACGGATGTTAAAATCTACTACTGGAAAACTGTACCACAATAGGGAACTTCCTTTAAAAAAAGAAAAGCGCCAGATTCTGCAGGTTCTGACGCTTTTCTCTGTCCGACAGCATAGCCGGACGACTCGTTCTGGTCCGCGAAGCGTAATGCTACATAAAGTTGTGGTCAGCTGCGATCGGGTCAAACAGATCCAGTTTACAGTGTTTGTTTTCTGAGAAATGTTTGCAGGTCGTACAGGAAACCTCCACATCACCAGATTTATTAGTACACTTACAGCAGTCTTTAACGGCATAAGAACTGCAGTTTTTTGCTACATTTTTATAGGTTGATTCACTTGCTCTCATAGTGTTTTCTCCTTTCTGTATATAAATTGTGACGTCGGTTACGTCATAAATATTGTCTCCAGAAACAACAAATTTATTCGGGATCAAAGAGGTGTGCAGTGATGCAGATATATAAAATAGAAGATGTAAGAGAGTTTATGGCAGTTCTTTTTTTAAAAGAAAATTTTGACAAATTTTGTGTTGGGACAATGGAGATCAAGACATTTGTGTCCATAACTGTAAAGGGAAATCTGTTAACAGACTGGCTTTCAGAGGAGGAAAAAGAAATTTATGGAAGCAGGGAATATGTACCATGGAAGCTTCTGCGGCCGCTGGCATTTTCTATGATCAAGGGAGAGCAGACACCCCAGCTGCTTCGCATCCAGTTTGTTCATTATATGAATAATGGAGATTGCGGCGGGCTCAGGATTCAATATGAAAATAACGAATTGCATTGTATCAGCAGTTATACCCCGGCGAATTTTACCCTGGACAAAAGCAGTGAACAAATTTGGGATGACCAATGCAAGGAATTTTTTCATAAAAATGAGATTGTTAGCACTCGGCTTTAATGAGTGCTAAAAAGTTCTTGACATCTTTACCTTTCTGTACTAATATTAGTTTTATACAGAAATTTGCAAAACAGGAGAGTGAAAAAGATGAGTAAAGAACAGGGTAGTTTAGCGATCAATTCTGAAAATATTTTTCCCATTATCAAAAAATGGCTGTATTCCGATCACGATATTTTTATCCGTGAGCTCGTAAGTAATGGATGTGATGCCATTACAAAACGTAAAAAACTGGATATGATGGGTGAGACGTCTCTTCCCGATGAATACAAAGAAAAAATAGAAGTATTTGTAAATGCTGAGGAAAAGACGATCCGCTTTGTAGACAATGGTCTTGGCATGTCAGCGGATGAGGTGAAGGAATACATCAACCAGATCGCATTTTCTGGCGCGGCAGATTTTCTTGAAAAATATAAAGACAAGTCCAGTGAAGACCAGATCATTGGTCACTTTGGTCTTGGATTTTACTCTGCTTTTATGGTGGCAGACAGAGTGGAGATCAATACAAAGTCATACCGGGATGATGCGGGCGCAGTGCATTGGGAATCCGATAGTGGTACAGAATTTGAGATGGATAATGGCACAAGAGAAGAGACCGGAACAGAGATCATCCTTCATCTCAACGAGGACAGTTATGAATTTTCTAATGAATATAGAGTAAAGGAAGTGCTGGATAAGTATTGTTCCTTTATGCCGGTGGAAATATTCCTGACCAATGAGAATGCAGAACCTCAGTATGAGACGATCCCCAGTGAAGAGGTGACAGAAAAGGATACGGTTATTGAGGAGATCGTGGAAGAGCCAGAGAAGAGTGAAGAAGAGGGCGATGAAAAGAAAGAGCCAGTCAAGAAGACTAAGATTCTTAAGCGTCCGGTTTCCATCAGCGATACCCAGCCTCTTTGGACCAAACATCCCAATGAGTGTTCTGAAGAGGACTATAAGGAATTCTACCGTACAGTATTTCATGATTACAAGGAACCACTGTTCTGGATTCATCTGAATATGGATTATCCTTTCAATCTTAAGGGGATTCTCTATTTTCCAAAGGTTAACCTGGAGTATGAAAATGCTGAGGGTGTGATTAAACTATACAACAATCAGGTGTTTATCGCAGATAATATCAAAGAAGTGATTCCAGAATTTCTACTTCTGCTGAAAGGTGTCATCGACTGTCCGGATCTTCCGTTGAATGTGTCGAGAAGCGCTCTGCAGAACGATGGTTTTGTGACGAAGATCTCGGAATATATTACGAAAAAAGTGGCAGATAAGCTCAGTGGTATGTGTAAGACCGATCGGGAGAACTATGAAAAATACTGGGATGACATCAGTCCATTTATTAAATATGGCTGTCTCAAAGACCAGAAATTCCAGGAAAAGATGAAAGATTTTATTCTTTTCAAAGATCTGGATGATAAATTTATGACGATGAAAGAATATCTGGAGAAAGTGGATGCACCGGAAGCCGAAGTGGTTGAGCCAGGTGAGGACACAGAGAATGGAGAGCCGGAAGAGCCGCCTAAGACGACGATCTATTATGTGACGGATCTTCAGCAGCAGAGCCAGTACATCAATCTGTTCCGGGAGCAGAACATGAACGCTTTTGTTCTTACCCACAATATTGACCAGCCATTTATCTCGTCATTGGAAGCCGGAGGGGACAATGTAAAGTTCCAGCGAATTGATGCCGAGGTAACCGATGATTTCCGTGAGGAAGCCAGCGAGGAGGAACTGAAGGAGCAGACCGATATCCTCACAGAGCTTTTCCGCAAAGTGCTGGGGAAAGAAAATCTGGAAGTCAAAGTGGAGAAACTGAAAAATGAGAAACTTTCCTCTATGATCACTGTTTCTGAGGAGACAAGACGTATGCAGGATATGATGAAAATGTACGCCATGAATGGCATGGGCGGTATGGGTGATTTTGGCGGCGAGAAACTGGTGCTGAATGCCAATCATCCCCTTGTGCAGTATCTGGCAGAACATAAAGAGGGAGAGCATGCAGAACTTTTCTGCCGACAGCTGTATGATCTGGCGATGATCAGCCACAAACCGCTGGCAGCAGAAGATATGACTGCATTTGTCCAGAGAAGTAATGAGATCATGGAGCTGTTGGCAAAGGACGAATAAGCTTAGAATGCGAGGCAGGTACAGACAGCAAAGAATCCCCCGGAACTGTTTAAGACAGTATCCGGGGGATTTTGAAAGTGCGCCTTGCGGCGCACGTCGCTAACGGATGAAAGTTCCCAATCCGCCCTA
>CAJUFM010000093.1 GCA_910585745.1 uncultured Eubacterium sp.
TGGGACAGCATCCTTTTCAGTTTATTTTTATAATACCGGACCATGTAGGGCTCTTCTCCATAGATCAAATGGAAACGGGACATATCACCGGATTTGATCTGTTCTGCGATCGTCTTCAAAGCTTCTGCCTCCTGTCTGCGAATTACAAGTACTATTTTTATAAATAAATTCTTTCCAATAATCTCCTGAATCTTTATTTGATTCTTTTAATGAAACATGATTTCCGTCCCATAATTGAACAGCGTTTTTTCCTGCTGCCGTCCAACTGTTTCGATAAGCAATGAGGCCTTCATTCTTTTTAAATACAAATGTATATATACTATTGGTATCTGAAAAGTCGGGTTTCACATACCAGGACTTATACTGCCTGATGTTTTTATCCCTTCCGCACACAGAAATTTCCTCATGATCGCCGGATTCATCATCTGAAAGAACATCTTTCTTTTCATTTTCCTGGCAGACAATATGGATATAATCTTTTGGAAGTACTCCCTCTTCACAAAAAGCCTTCTTTTCTTCTGCTGGCATTTCAGGCATACTATACCAGTATATGATATCATCCTGAATCAGGAAATAATATAAATCCAGGCACTCATCTGGCATCGGATACCTTCCATCTGAATCGTAGGAATCATATTCAACCCCCTTAAAAGTAATATGCCATATCTCACCCTTTTCTCCCGAACTTTCCTTTTTTATGTAAACTGTTGTCTGTTTTTCTAATAGATCAGAAAAATAAAAACGTCCATCAAAGAGGATTTCCTGATCTGAGCTATACGGAAAATATGGATTCCCCATTTTCTCTGCTGCATCTGACTGTTCTAAGGATACACATCTACTGACATAGTCTTCCGATTCACTTGTACTATAAAAGAAATATCCGTTGCACACATAACCGCCTTCCCGGTAATCTTCAGGCAGCTTTATCTCAAATTTCTTCCCGCCATCAAAACGACACAGCCAGGATTGCGCCTCCTGCTCGTACTCGTAAACATAATACAAAGATCTTTCATCATAACTAATGATACGGTCCTGGCACCATATCTGATCCTTCTCCAGGGAAAACAAACGCAGATCCTCTTCTTTTTCCTCTAATATATAGATCTGCCACTGCTGTCCTGCCACTACATAACACAGTTGATCCTTGTATGTAAACAGCTCTGCATAATATGACCTTTTCTCTTTGTCTTTACGCACCACAACATCTTTTCCCGAATCCAGATCCAGACAACGGATCGCTTCCTCTTCCCTTCTTCTTATATAATACAATTTGTTATCAAGAAAACCCGCATGGCTCACATCATATTCCACAAGTTTCTTTCTCTTATTTGTCTCTGGGTCTAATCTGCTTATACCAAGGCCGCATTCATACAGATAAATATTATCTTTATATATCTGTATTCCAAATATATCATCCACGCCCGTATAATCTTTCACGGCATAAATTTGTTTTGTCTCTCCTGCCGTCAGATCATACTGATATAGTTCCCGTGAATTCATCACATAGTACAGCTTTTCTTTATAGACACAAAGAAAATTAATATCCCCCTCCTTTTGGACCTTTACAATGCAGGCTCTTTCATTCGTACCTTTATCAATCCTGATTATTGACTCTTCTTTTATCAAAACAAATATATACTGTTCATTTTCATCTATTTTCTTTTCCCAGCCAGAGGCATTGCAGCGTCCTATTTCTCCTGACAGCTCCTCTATCCAGTTTTTCTTTTGTGGCTTCTCTGTAACAGTTTTATTTTCCCTGTTTTCAGAAGCATCCGGTTTTGCCGGTTCATTCTTATATTCTCCCCCGCAGCCCCACGCTGACAGTACACAGATGGCAATAACAATGATATAAACGGCCGCCCTTAATGTGCTATTCTTCATAATTCCACCTGCTTCCATCTTTTTAATCATCCATCTTTACCATTACAATGTGGCCTCGTCCATTATAGTATACTCCGTTTTGGACCTCCTGTCACCACCAATTTATTTCTCACTTCGTCACTTTTCCCGGAATCCATAAATCCTCTTTCCTGAGCGCCATTCCGCAAACACTGCCCCGCATTCCATGGTATTCCGGATCCGTATGTTGGCAGTTTTAAGTTTCTTTACCGTCTCCGGGGAAGGATGTCCATACCGGTTCTTCTTTCCCGCAGAGATTACCGCATACCGGGGTGATACCATCACAAGAAATTCCTGGGAAGTTGAAGTTTTTGAGCCATGGTGCCCCACTTTCAACAGATCATAGCCTCCCCGCAGATCACCAGCCGCCCTTTCGCCCTGCTGTTCCAGATCTCCTGTTGCCAGAATCCTCAGATCCTGGTATGAAATGTCCAGGGTCAAAGAATAATCGTTCTCACTCTCCCATTCGTAATCCGGAGCTGGATGGACACAGCGGATACGCAGTTTCTGGCAGGACAGTACATCTCCCTTTTTCATTTTATTAACTTCTATATTATATGACTTAAAACTGCGGTATAGCGTTTTATATCCCGCATCTATCTTTTGTAATTCAGGCATAATTATTTTATCAATCCTTATATTCCATTTCTGCTGGTTTGCCGCCAGTTCCAGAATCCCATTCGTGTGGTCAGCGTCGCTGTGAGTGATAAATACAGCATCGATCCGGCTCCTTCCGTAATACTTGAGGCATTTGGAGATCACATATTTCCCCACCTCTTTTTCGGAAGTACTGCCACCATCGATCAGATAAGTTTTCTCCCCACACAGGATCACAGAGCAGTCCCCCTGCCCCACATCCAGCTGAATATAGAGGAAAGAAGGACTGGGAGGAAAAAACAGAAAGATTCCAGCCAGCAGCACGCCAGCGATAAAGATATTCCATTTTTTCTCCCATTTTACATATAGAAAAATACCGCCCACTAGAACCACATAATATAACAGGATACATTCCGGCGCCGGGCGCCCTGTTACGACACTCCGGCCAGGAAGTTTCTCTATCACCAGGCAAACCATTTCATAAAATCTTAGGATATAATGGACCGTAGAAAGAATAAAACCCCCTGCCAACTCCCAGAAAAAGGAAAGAACACAGCCAAATACACCTGCTCCCACCAGCAGGGAAAGCAGGGGAAGAACCACAAGATTCGCCAGAATGGCATAGGGGGATATTTCATAAAAAAACCAGAACATCACTGGCATGGTAACCACAAATACAGATGTAGAAGACATCACAGCCTGCAACATCTTTCCCTGAAATCCATTTTTCTTAAAATATGGACTGAGTTTTTCCATCACTGGAGAAAACAGGACAATTCCAGCTATGGCCGTATAAGAAAGAATAAATCCACACTGGAACAACTGCAAGGGCTGCTGAAACAGCGTGATAATCCCGCTGAGGGCCATCGCCGAAAGTGCATCATAACACCTTCCAGTATACCTGGCAAAAAGTCCGCAGACCATCATGAGCACAGCCCGTTCTGTCGCCACCGGAAAGCCAGTAAACTGCCCGTATAAGAATAGAAATACCATCGTAACTACCACGGCCTTTCTCATGGGAAGGCAGTAACTGCGCAGAAAAAAGAACAGACCGGTGCCCAGCAGGGACACATGAAGTCCCGATATCGCCAGCAGATGACCGATTCCCGTCTTCTGGAACTGCTCTTTCCTGTCTACCGGAAGATAGGTTTTTTCACCCAGAATCATAGCGCCAAGCACACCGGCATCCCGTTCTTCCATCACCGCCAGAAGTTGTTTCATCGCCCGCTGACGCAACAGAAATAATCCATGCTGGACAAAATCAATGCGGTCATCAACAATATCCATGGAATCGGCAAAAATTTTTGCGCTTATACCTTGACTTTTATAATATAAGTTTTCATCAAATCCTCCAGGATTTGATACAGCTTGAAAGGTAGAATATGCTCCCAAAATATGAATTGTATTTCCGATCTTGGAATTTGAAAATAGATGTTTATCAGAAAAATCATAGACGATACACCGATCAGTGAGAATTTCCCTGCCTGTATCTTTATTTTTTACTTTTACATCCGATAACACCAGCATTTTTCCCGATGTCCCGATGCGTATCTCACCTACATGCCCCACGCATTCTACCGGGATGTCTTCCTGCGGGGGGCTCTCTTCTCTGCCAGATATATGATACCAAACACCAATAAACAATATCTGCAATAAAAAAACGACAAACAACGGTCTGCAAAACATGTTCCTCCTCACCCCTTACTGCCTCCGCTTACCAAATCGAGATTCCGCTCAAAAGGGATATTAAATTTTTTTGTGTCCCCATAGGTCTTTTTCTGCTCTCCGTCAATGGTAAACTGTACTTTATTAACATCTGAAAGCTCACACAGCGTATTGACAATACTATAGATCACAATCTCACTCTTTATTTCCGTCTGGATATTTTGAAATTCCCGGCTAAAATCCACGTAGCACACGTTATCCCGGATGGTCAGGGAATTCAGCGTGGTGCCGTCGGGAATGGTCTGCTTTAGGTCTGAAGTATTCACATCTTCTAATTCTTCCGGTCCATCCAGTAGCTGCTGGATCAAAAGCCTTGCCAGCGGCACCGTCATATCATAGGTAAGTTTAGAATTGACTTCTTTCATCCCCATACCAGAATTATCTGAGAAATACAGTGTCACATATTTTTCCTGTGTGTCGCCGTCTCCTCCAATGGAGTCAAGAAAGGAAAGGGAACTCATAACTCCCACAGGCTCACCGTCGATGAGCAGAGAGATATCATCCACAAAAAACTCCACATATTCTACTCCCTCTACCTGACATAACGTCTTTACAATGGCCGCCCGCTGAAGCACCTCTTCAATTCCATGTAAATTCTTGTAAGCTGTTGAAAAATATAGAGAAAGCTGTTTTTCCTTGATCTGAAAATCACGGATATCCACGTTTTTATACTTATCCAGCAGCTCCTTCACAATCCCTACTGTATCCTCATAATCTGCCCGAACCTCATAAAGTGTTTTCCTTAATCCGCTTCCATCTTCATCTACCTGGTATAGAATAAATTTTCCCTTTTGTACATCTGGCTGGTTTTTGCCACAGCTGCACAAAAAGAGACTAATTAAAAACATACCCAGGATATATCTCACAAATCTCATGCTGTCCCTCATTTCTCCCTGTTCTTTCCGGATCACGCCTGGTAGATCAGCGGAATACGGATGGCAAAGGTCGTTCCTTGTTTTTCCACACTGTGTACCTTGATGGAACCCCGGTGCAGAAGAACCGCATTTCTCGTTATGGCAAGTCCAAGACCGTTTCCTCCCGTCTCTCTGGAACGCGCCTTATCCACCCGGTAAAAACGCTCAAAAATATGATCCTGCAGTTCTTCCGGTATCCCCACACCAGAATCCGATACCCTCACATAAAAAAACTTATGATCGGCATTCAGTGTCACCTTGACCCAGCCATTATCAAAATTATATTTCACGGCATTTTCTATGATGTTAGATATCGCCATGCCCAGCTTCACACTGTCAATCTGTGCCGAAACGGGACGCACACTCTCAAATATAATCTCGATATTGCGCTGGGCGGCAATAGGATTGATCCCCTTGAGGATCCCTTCCAGAAATTCATTGATATTAACTTCTTCAATATTGATCTGGGCAGCAGATTTATCCAGTTTGACAAGAGATAACAGATCATTTACAATCTTATTCATTCTCTCCAGTTCCTGGTTGATATCCACCATAAATTCCTTGTAAAGCTCCACTGGAACCTCTTCCTGCATGGTCAGTGATTCTGCCAGAACCTTGATGGATGTGATCGGCGTCTTCAGTTCATGGGATACGTTTGATACAAACTCCTGTCTGGAATCCTCCATGCTCTGAACAGCGGTCAGCATAAAATTCACTGCCTCAGAGATATTTGCTACCTCTAAATTGTCCTGAACCTCCATTTTCTCGCTAAAGTCCCCGGAACCGATGTGCCGGATGGAATCTACCACCTTTTTCATCGGCTTTACCAGTTTTCCGGACATGATCCAGGATATGACAATGATAATAACAGCAAACAGAAGAATGACGGAAAATGTTACAGTGCGGATATTATCATACAGTGTATTGATGGACTGGAAAGAAAAATTCATCACCACCACGCCATTCACAGTCATTTCATCGCTTCCCATTATGGGTACAAAAATCTCTACGTTATCGTTGTACTGGTTGACTATCTTGACAGCATCCTTTCTGAAACATTTTATCACTTCCGGAAGCACAACGATCTCTCCTTCTTCCAATCCATAGGTATCCCGAAGCACCTTTAGTTTGGAATCCACGATCAGGATCCTTCCATCGTACATATCCGACACCTGGGAAAGCTCCGCATTCACCTCATTTTTTCGGTCACTTGTCATATAACCAGAGCTTACGATAAGATTGGAGATCACACTTCCCCTGACCTGGATCTCCGATACCCGCTGGCTGATATTTCTCGCGCGGTAGGTATTCAGAAATATAAGGGAAAATATAATAAGCGGCACGACACCGATAAGGATAAGCACACCCATACTCTGGATGTGCAGACTTTTCACTACATTCAGTTTTTCTCTAAGCTTGGAAATAATAGCCAACACCCCATTTTGTATGTATATATTTCGGATCACTTGGCGTTGATTCGATCTTCTCCCTCAGACGGCGCACGTGGACATCCACAGTACGGACATCCCCCAGATACTCATATCCCCACACATCATTTAACAGCTTTTCCCGGCTGTAGACCTTATTCGGATTGTGGATAAGAAGCTCCAGCAGATCAAATTCTTTGACCGTAAGGTTGACCTCTTTATTCTCAATAAACACACGACGGCTGTCCACATCGACTTTCATGTTTCCAAAGGTAAGAATGGAAGAATTCTCCACAGGTTTTTCCTCTTTTTTACTGCTTCTTCGTATAATTGCTTTAATCCTTGCCTTTACCTCCAGAATATTAAAAGGCTTGGTAATATAATCATCTGCACCATATTCCAGTCCCAGAATTTTATCCATATCATCTCCCTTTGCTGTCAGCATGATGATCGGCACATCCGAATATTCCCGAATCTGCTGGCACACTTCAAACCCAGTAAATTTAGGTAGCATAACATCCAGAAGTATTACATCATACTTCTTTTCTGCAGCTGCATTCAACGCCTCTTCTCCGTCGTAGGCACAATCGACTTCCATCCCATCCTGCTCCAGACTAAACCGCAATCCCTTCACGATCAGCTTTTCATCATCCACTACCAGAACTCTCTTCGCCATTTCCCTGTTCTTCCTTTCAAACAATAACCTTTCCGCACTTCCCTTACAGTGCGTATTTCATTCCTTACGATACTCTGATCTGACTTTTAATCTTATCAAATACTCCATTTTTAATCCCTGTTATATTCATAATATCTTCAATTTTTTTAAATTTTCCATGTTCTTCCCGGTAAGCAATGATCGCCATCGCCTTGGATTCCCCAATTCCGGCAAGGGTCATAAGCTGTTCCTTTCCAGCAGTATTTATATCCACCAGACTGGATCTCTCCTGCTCCGGCAAATCCTTTACAGAAGTCTTCGTATCTCCCCTGTTCTTGATCACAATCTGGGTACCGTCCTCCACAAGTTCTGCCTGATTGATCCCCGATGTGGCAGCATCTTTCTTAAATCCCCCTGCTTTTTCCACCACCTCGATCACCCTGGGCTTTTTCTCAAAAATGTAGACGCCCGGATTTTTTACTGCCCCGGTTATATGCACATATATCTTTCCCTCCGATAGATCTGTTTTTTCCTCTTCCCCAGAATCCATTTCACTATTAAAGATACTGTTTTCTTCTCCGCCGCCTTGATCCCTCTTCTGACCGGTGAAAATCCATAAGACACCAAAAAGAACAACCGCCGCAGCCGCTATCATATATTTGATCTGATTTTCTTTCATAGTCTTTCTCTCCCAATTTGTTCACATGGGATAAAGACCAGAGTGCATACTCTAATTGTATCAATGAAATATAATTTTGACAACCACAAAATCAGATTTTTCATATAAAGTCCATCCAGCGTCTATAAACCGTCCGTGCTAGCACGGAACGGGTTATAGACATTGGATGGGCTAACCGAATGAGTATGGAGAGCGGCAGCTCGCAATACGAATTCGGGGAGCTGACTGCGGGAGTGCCTTCGGCACGGAGCAGACAGCTTTATTACCGGTCCATCCAGCGGCTATAAGCCACGCATGCTTGCATGTGGTGGGTTATAGACACCCCCTGGGCTAACCGAATGAGTATGGAGAGCGACAGCTCGCAATACGAATTCGGGGAGCTGGCGGCGAGGGCCTATTTCCACTTAAACGTAATGATCCCTGCTATGATCGCTGCCAGCCCGATCACCTTTCTCCACTCAAAGGGCTGTTTTTCCACACCGAATAGTCCCATCAGCTCAATAATGTATGCCACAACGATCTGTGCTGTCACAATAAACACCACCGCTCTCGCCGGACCGCACTGATTCATCGCCTGTATGACCGTATAGGTAATAAAAGCACCGATAGCACCGCCAAGAAGCATATATTTGGGCTGTACCCCCCATAGGCTGCTGATGGATCCATCCCTTCCTGTCACCAGCCAGGCAGCTACACAAACAACAAAAGCAGAAATCTGAACGAAAGCTGCTGCCAGCCAGATACTGCTTTGTTTTGTCACCTCTGAATTAAACACTCCCTGTACACTCATCAATGCACCAGAGATCAGTCCAATCACAATACCCCACATAAAAAATTGCCGTCCTTTCATAAATATGATGTTGGGGGCAAAAGGCATTCTGCTCCCAACTGCTATCTTTTATTATGGGCATATTGAGGAAAAATATTCAATTAGCTCAATGGCGCCATCAAACCAGCTTAACATCAAAAGCAGCTAAAGCAAGTTGCCGATCCACACCACTAAGTCACTTATAGAGAGCATAATAATCGCTCTCCAGATTCTCTAGATTTCTTGTAAGCCATAGTTTCACATCATCCAATGCCTTATTGTAAATTCTTTCTCCCAGCATTTCGATAAAAAAGTCAAGTATCATCTCAGAACCTATGATTCCCAGCTCTTCATCTCTTTCCTCTTTGAAAAAATAAATAATATCCTCTTGCATTTTTCTCTTTTCTTCTGGAGAAATACTGAGGATATTTCTCTGTCTTTCGTCTCTCATATCTATAACCTCGTCAATTTAATTTTGTATTAGTTCGTCTGGCTCAATTAATTATACTCTCAAAGTTTGATAATCTACATTCGCAAGTTCTCCGATTTCCTATATAAATATTTCAGAACACTAGTACAACGAATATTAAATAATTGGCACATTCACTTGTCTAATTGTCCAGCTACATCGTCAGAAAAT
>CAJUFM010000094.1 GCA_910585745.1 uncultured Eubacterium sp.
ATTTTACTAGATTTTTTATCTCTTGTCTACTTTCTTTTACAATTATTTTTTTTCCTGTCGTCAGAGTGATCACCGTATCCGGGGTTTCCTCTACAGACTCGATCAGATCCGAATTTAAAGTTAACGTTTTATCATTCATTCTGGTCACATCAATCATACGGTCTCCCCCTTCCTTCTGTCCATTATAACATATCACCGCAAAAAAGGGAAACAAAACGTTTCCTTTTTTTGCAGTAAAAATCAAATTATAATTTCATTATCTCTTGAGATTAATCAGCTCTTCGAGCATCGTATCCGATGTGGTGATCGTTCTTGAGTTCGCCTGGAAACCACGCTGCGTCGTGATCATATTGGTAAACTCTGTAGCAAGATCCACGTCTGATGCCTCCAGGGCACCGATTGAGAAAGTTCCCACCGCCGTGATCTCCTCACCAATACCATCAAACTCACCAGAGTTCAGAGTAGTAGCAAATAAACTATTTCCCTGCGCTTCCAGGCCGGAAGGATTCGGGAAGGTCGCCACGGCAATCTGCCCCAGCAACTTATTATCACCGTTATCATATACCGCATAGATCTTTCCGTCCGGATTGATGGAAAATCCGTTCAAAGCTCCGGCAGGATTTCCAGCATTGTTTCCCTCCTTATCACCCTTTTTCGGCTCAATACTACAGCTTCCTTTCGTAGCAAACATGGTCAAACCGGAAAAATCGATATCGACTCCTCCCAGGGGGAAAGAAATATTGTCCTGGCCGCCAGGATTCAGCGTCAGATTCAGCATTCCCTCTTCCTCACCAGTCACACTGACAAATTTTCCGGAAGCACCATTAAAAGTAAGCATGGCATTGGATTTATCAAAAGTAATAGTTCCGTCCGGATCCACATTATACTTCAGCTCCTGGCCGCCAAAATTTATGTACTGATCCGTAGCCTTGTACATAGGATTTCCGTTTTCATCCGGCTCTGAGTATTTCAGAATGGATTTTCCATTGGACATGATATCTGTCATTCCTACGTTAAAAGTACAATTCTTATTCTGATTTGCGGCATCGTTCTCATCCCCTGGCACTTTCATAAGGCTGAGCTTCGCCGTATACTCATTGCCGAGATTGTCAAAGAAGCTGACCGAGATGGGATATCCAGTCCCTGTCTCACTATACTGCACCAATTTATCTTCCCGGTCCACATTTCCAGAAAGGGTTACGTTTCCGGTCGGTTTCGGCTCTGAGTTCTGGTTTTCTGGTGTCATCAGTTTCAGGGCATCCACTGTATCCTTGCGGATATCCCCATTCTCATCCACACTCCAGCCAAGCACAGTTGCGCCATTTGTCTCACACATCAGGGTGCCGGCAGCATCGATATTAAAATTACCTGCCTTCGTAAAATAAGTTCCACCATTTTTCCGTACTACGAAAAAGGCATCACCGTTGATCATCACATCCATACCACGGTCAGTACGGTTTGTCGCTCCAGTACCATTCATATTAACGCTGTATGAAGCCACATTGGCACCAAGACCAATCTGAAATGCGTTCGTACCGGCTGCTCCGGTATTGGCATTAGGACCTGCCGCCGGCTGTGTCGTCTGATAAAATACATCCGTAAAATTCACGGTGCCGGCACGAAAGCCAACGGTATTTACATTCGCAATATTGTTACCAATTACATCCATCTTTGTCTGATGTACCTTCAAACCGGACACACCAGACCATAATGATCTCATCATAAGGATCAACCCTCCATTTTTATTATTGTTAAGTCTTATCTGGCATTCAAAGACTTTCATGCTTCCTGTAAAGGGCCAGCATGTAAAATAAACGTGTCTTATTGCGTTTTTAATTTATAATCGCTCCATCGATATTTGTAAAAACTGCATTTGCTGTATCATTCACAGCTGTTACTATGGTTTTGTTCCTGACATTTAATATAAATGCAAGATCATCTACCATCACCAGGGATTCTGTCATTCCTTTTTCCATCGCCTGCTCTGCCGCATCTTCCAGCCTTGCTTTCTGCTCCTCGGATATGGATATATTTCTCGTCTCCAGCCGTTTCGCCGCATGCCTGGAAAATTTAATCTGATCTGCCTTGTCTAACAGCACCCTGTCAAACGATTTCCCAGAATCACTACCGGTCTTTTCCGCAATCTGTCCGGCGCCGCCGTTCAGTTTGCTTCTTATCTCATCGATGGATACAAAGCTTTTATTTACAATATTCATACCTTTATCCACCTCCTGATCTTTTGCCGGTCAAAGTCTGACCGATGCTTTACTCATCTACTCCACTTTCTGTCACCTTTATGGTCACCATATCTCTTATGCTGGTGCTGTATGGATCGTCAAAGTAAAGACCTACTTCATAATCACCATTCTCAAGTCCATCCAGAGCTCCTGGCATGATCGACAATACACCATCCTCATAGGAAAGGAATTCGTTCTTTACAGCCTCTCCATTCATAACCACCACGACACTAGAAGCTGCGTAATCTCCTTCACCCAGATTGATCTTGATCTCCACTGGCTTTTTATTGGATTTGTCATAAACTGCTTCTGTCTTTTCCACCGTTGGCAGATACTGCTTGATCGCATAATAAGAATCCTTTACCTCCACCAGATCACTGATCTTGTAAAGCTTACCATCCACAGACATCTGAGCTTCACCGTCCTTCACGGTGATATAATCCACAACTCCGTTTGTCTCTGAGTAGCTTCCGCTTGGGCTCTTTGTTTTAATCTTTACATATTTACCTACCAATCCAAATGCCTGTGAATTGACGGCTGTCCCATTGAGATTCTGCATCTGCTCTAACGCTGAGAACTGAGCAAGCTGGGCGATGAAATCAGTATCTTTCTCCGGCTCCAGCGGATCCTGGTTCTTCATCTGGCATACGAGAAGCTGAAGAAACTGATCCTTACCAAGCTCCCCGCCAGGTGTCCTCTCTGTGGTCTGTTTATTTTTTTTACCAAAGGCAAGCTCATCCAGCCCTGTCACTATACCCTGTAATGATGTTCCCATATCTTTTACCTCCTTTCTTGATTAGGCGGTGTAATCCACCATACTGTCTCCCACGCGCCTGTCTTCGGCTGTCTCTGTTGTGACTTCCTCAACTTCTGATTCTTCTGCCACATCATACCGAAATTTTTTTCCCTGGGATTTTTTCTGTTTGTACTGGCCATGATCGGAATCCTCTGGATTTTTAAACCCAAATTCCGATACGTTTACCTCTACGGAATCCACCTTCAAGCCATGGCTTTCCAGATTTTCCCTAAGCACCGTCAGCTGGCTCTCCAATGCTTCCTTCGCCACTTCATTCTGAACTGTCAGTGTAGCTGTCGCCAGCCCATTGTTGGACGTCACATTGAGATTTACCCGTCCCAGTGACTCCGGATTCAGCTGAAGCTCCATGCTTGTCGTCTGAGGAAGTACCCGGATCCGGATATGATTGACAACCTGATCCACAATGTTCGTCATCAATTCTCTCGGTGCGGCCACTTCTTCCTGTGCCACCTCTTCAAAAGACTGGGAAAGCCTTTCAACAAAAGCATTAAGAGGACTTTCGTTTACTTCCTGGCGCACACCCTGGGAAGCCGGCTGCTGACTTTCTCCATATGTATCAGACAGATCCTGTTCTCCTGAGGTCTCAACAACTACCGGAATCTCATCCTTGGCAGCTGAGGTCATCATCTCCGATGTATCCTGCTGTCCAGTCTCCTCTACAACTGTCTCCTTTACGGATCCTTCTGCCTTTCCGACAAACTCGCTAAACTTCTCTGCAAAGCTCGTAAGAACTTCATTTCCCTCGTCCAGTTTTCCGATATCCATCCCTGTCACCTGCTCCAGAATGTCCTGAAGTCCCGACATGACATCATTCAATTCACCGGACATGGCATCGGAAAACAGAAACAGATTGGCATCCTCCACACCGTGTACTTCCATAATAAATGCCTTAATGTTCTCTACATTCAATGGAACCACATTCTGAAACTCTGGCGAAACCAGCAGCAACAGATCCATCGGTGTCAGACCGAGCATTTCCAGAATATCAACGATATCTTCCTCGCTCATGCCAAAAGTCTCCTGCAGAAGAGAAACAACCTCTTCACCAACCTCTTCCAGATCCATTGTCTCCATCCCCTCAACTTTTTCCTGGGGCTGGGAGGTCAGGGAAAGTTTCTGCTTCGTAAAATCATCCCCACCGGCTGCAATCTCTCCGGATTTTCTTGGTTCCTGAGGTTTTCCGGCGGACAGATCCTGCTTTTTGCCAGAGGTGGATGAAGCATTCTGGGACATAAAACTATCAAAAACCGTCTTATCTCCTTTTCCTGCTTTGCCTGATGACATTGTCCGCATCGCAGAGGCATTCAGTGATATACCCTGTGTCTGCATTTGTTATCTCCTTTCCAGACGGCATTAAATATGCTGTCTTAATATTATTTATAGCCCACTGCCTTACCATTGAGGAAAGACAGGAGTTACCTATTAATCATATCGTCTGATCCCAGGGAAAACATTACATCCATTTCCCCATAGACAAACTATTTAGCGGTCATCTTCGTAGTGATCTGTGCCGCAGTCTCCGGCGTCATTTCTGCAAGGATCGCCGCACTCTTTGACTCTGTCATGTTGTCAAGAATGGATGCCACGAGATCCAGGTCGCCGGACATGGTCTGCAATACCGTTGCTGCCTTTGCCGGATCCATTTTTGCATACATCGTCGCCTGTTTTTTGATCGCCGCACGGTACTGAAGATCTTTCATTACATCTTTATAGATCGAAGCCGCATTGTCCGGATCGATCGCCTCATAATACTTCTGATATTCGGAAATATCCGGTGCCTTATCATTAAATACTACATTTTCATCAAACTCTTTTACCCGCTGCTCGAAAGCATGCTGCTGTTCTTCGTATTTCTTGAGGCGCTTAATCTCTGATTTTAATTCATTGACTTCATCACTGCTCAGGGAGTTGGCACTCTTCAGGCCAGCCAGCTCTTTTTCCAACTGGCGGACTCTCGCATTTGCCTCGTCAATATTTGTATATCCCTCCGGCTCAGCTCCTTCCACCTCAGGAAGAATGCGGTTCACTACCGGAACATCTTTGAGAACCGGATACAAAACTTCACTACCAAAATTTCCAACATCAAATTTGATCAAAACTCCAAATATAACGAGCCATATGATCACGATAAAAAGTACGATCAAGAAGGTAAGCAGTTTACTGCCTGCACTTTCCTCCTGGGCATATTCCTTATTGTCCTTATTTTTTTTATCTTTTTTTGCCATAAAATCTATTCATCCTTTCAAAATCAGGCATTTTTTGCCCCGTACCTGTAGCTCATAAGCTCATCGACTTCCTTCTGTTCCCTGCGCCCTTCCTCTTTGATAAACTCATCAAATGCCTTTTCCCTGAGTTTTTCAAAGATCTTTCGCTCTTTCATCGCCTCGGTGAGCTTTTCCCTGGCAATCTCTACTTCTTTCTCGCATCGCTTCACCACCAGCTGCTGCTGCTTTACATACCCTTTCAGGATCACAATAGCATTCTCCCTTTTATGTATTTCTGTCATGGACAGAATTTCAACCAGGACATTTTTTAACTGCAGCCGCGCAGCTTCAAGACGGTTATTCAGCTGTTCCAGCTTTTTTTCCTCTGCCAGAAGCCTTGCGTTTGCCTGACCATATTCATTTTTTGCCTGCTCCTCCAGCTTTTCCTTCATGTTCAGGATATTCTGCATAGGAAACCGAAATCGCGCCAATTAGGATTCACCATCCTCTTCAAAAATATCTGACATAATGGAGACGGCCTCTTCAAAACCAAATTTTTCATCTGTCCCCTGCATCAAAAAATCATTCACCGCATCGATCTTTTCGATGGCAAAATCAATACTGGGATTGGATCCGGAGCGGTATGCGCCGATGTTTATAAGATCCTCGGCTTCTCCATAGGTAGCAAGTACATTTTTCAGTATACCAGATACTCTTTTCTGGTCGTTCGTAACAATGGAACTCATGACACGGGAGATACTCTGAAGAATATCTATCGCAGGATAATGATTCTTCTGCGCCAGCGGCCGGGACAGTACAATATGTCCATCTAAAATACCCCGGGCAGTGTCGGTGATCGGTTCATTGAAATCATCTCCATCCACCAGAACCGTATAGAGTCCAGTTATAGATCCCCGGTCCGAATTACCCGCACGTTCCAGAAGTTTTGGCATCTCCGCATACACACTGGGAGGATATCCCCTGGATACTGGAGGCTCACCGGAAGCAAGCCCGATCTCTCTCTGCGCCATAGAAAAACGAGTCAGGGAATCCATCATAAGAAGTACATCCTTCCCCTGATCCCGAAAATATTCCGCCACAGCTGTAGCTGTTTTGGCAGCCTTGTTACGGATCAGTGCCGGTTTATCCGAGGTGGCAACCACCACCACCGAACGCTTCATGCCCTCTTCGCCAAGGTCTCTCTCTATAAATTCCCGCACCTCTCTTCCACGCTCGCCGATCAGTGCGATCACATTAATATCCGCCTTTGTATTTCTGGCGAACATACCCATAAGCGTACTCTTACCCACTCCACTTCCCGCAAAAATACCGATTCTCTGTCCTTTTCCAATGGTCAGCAGGCCATCTACTGCCTTTACTCCCAAAGAAAGCACCTCGTCTATGAGCTGCCGGCTCAAAGGATCCGGCGGAGCTGCCTCCACTGAATACAGATGGCTGGTGTCAGAAAGTGGAGGGGAATTCATCGGTTCTCCCACACCATCCAGCGTTTTCCCCAGCAGATCATCGCTGACGGGAACCTGCAGCGGCGCTCCTGTATTCTCAACCCAGCTGCCCAGTCCGACGCCCTCGACATTGTCATAAGGCATCAGAAGAACCCTGTCCTCACGGAATCCGACCACTTCTGCTTTCACAGCACCCACTGCCGAATTCGACCGTATGATACAAAGATCATTCAGCTTCGCCTCCGGACCAATGGATTCTATGGTCAGTCCCACGACCTTTGTGACTTTCCCAAGGTGCTTGAGAAAACTTCGTTCCATCAAAGCATCGTATCGGTCAAAATTTATAATCGATGAAGGATTCATACAAGCCTCCATTCCCATATTATTTTTATGCGTATTATTACAAAATCATGTCAGTGCACCAGCATTTTCAGATTCTGGACCAAAGAATCCAACTGTGTATGGAAACCACAATCCACCATCTGGGTGTCTGTCTCAACGATACACTGCCCTTTTTCCAGACCTTTTTCTTCTATAAATTCTACAAAAGCGTCTCCATCCAGGGCCTGCAGAACCTCTTCCTTCCGGCTTTCCAGGAAATAGATATCCTCGGATGAAACACGGATCCGGTAATTATCAGATACATCCAGATCCTGGGCTGCGGCATGAATGAGATAAAGAATGAGGTCATCTTTCCCCTCCATCACTACACCGGTCAGCTTTTTCACAAGAGAGATCACAATCTTTACATATTTCTCTTCAATCTGACCCATGCATTCAGCAAGTTCCTCTCTCTGCTGTCTGGCCAGCTGGGAAAGTTCTTCTTCCTTCTGCTGGATCTCCTGTTCTGCCAGAGCCATTCCCTCGGAATACCCCTGCTCTTTTCCATCCTCATATGCCCTTTTTCTGGCTGTCTCAGCGGCAATCTCCGCATCGCTTCGGATGCGCTCTGCCTTTTTTCTGGCTTCTTCTACCACCTGAGCCGCCTTGTCCTCTGCCTCTTTTTGATGCTGCTGGAAAAGCTCGTCAAAATTGGTGACATTCAGCCCCGCTTTAAACTCCCCGGAATCCTCACTCTTCTCAGCACTCTCAGAAGCAGCAGCCGCCTCTCCGGCGGAATCCCCGGCAGCATGAAGCAGCGCCTTCTCCGCCTCGATCTCACTGATGGTTTTGATCTTCACACCTTTGTCCCGAAAAGGCACGAACTCCGCTCCTTCCGAGTTGTTATCAATGACAACGGTCTCTTTCCCCTGCATATTTACAAAGGGATATTTGATTAAATTAGACAACGATCTCGTCACCTCCGCCCCTTGATATAACAATCTCAGCGGAATCCTCAAGTTTTCTGATAATATTTACAATCTTCTGCTGTGCCTCTTCAACATCTTTCATACGCACAGGTCCCATATATTCCATATCTTCCTTGATCATTGCAGAAAGACGGGTAGACATATTGTTGAAAATGACATTCTGTACTTCTTCGTTGGCGCCCTTCAATGCCACAGCGAGCTCGCTGTTTTCCACCTCACGAAGCACACGCTGTATAGAACGGTCGTCCAGCATAAGAATATCTTCGAATACAAACATCTTTTTCCGGATCTCGTCTGCCAGTTCCGGCTCTTCGATCTCCAGGTTTTCCATGATATGTTTTTCGGTTCCACGGTCTACAGTATTCAATACCTCTACGATGGAATCGATTCCGCCGACGATCGTGTAGTCCTGGTTTACCAGAGAAGCAAGTTTCTGCTCCAGTATGTTCTCCACTTCCTTGATCACATCCGGAGAGGTACGATCCATCAGTGCGATACGTTTTGCCACATCCGTCTGTTTGTCCGGCGTCAATGTACTAATGATACCTGCCGCCTGGGTCGG
>CAJUFM010000095.1 GCA_910585745.1 uncultured Eubacterium sp.
TTTTCATCCTTTGTCATCTTTCCACCGTACTGGCGGGTTCCCTCTCCCGTCAGAAGCAAGAACACTTCTTCCAGAGTAGGAACTTTCAGATTCATCTCCAGGATCGGACACTTTGCCTCAGCAAAGGCAAAAAAGATCTCTTCCCTGGGATCAAACTCCACAGGGCTGGAGAGTTCGATCTGATATACCTCTGCCTCTGCAGTCCCCAGCACTTTGGAGTAGCTGATATTTTCTATTTTTTCTATGATACTCTTGATCAGATCTTTATTTCCCTTCGCCTTAAAGGTAAGGTCATTGGTCTGGGCGATGTGCCCCGGAATGTTTTCTGGCACATCGGAAAGGATCATTTTCCCTTGATTGATGATCATGATCTGGTTACAGACTGCGCTTACCTCCTGCATAATATGGGAGCTGAGCAGGATGGTATGCTCTTTGCTGAGCTCCCGGATCAGATTCCGGATCTCCAGAATCTGCTTGGGATCCAGCCCCACCGTGGGCTCGTCCAGAATAAGGATCTCCGGATCTCCGATCATCGCCCCGGCAAGTCCCACTCTCTGTTTATATCCCTTGGATAAATGCTTGATCAGCCGCTCCGACACATCCTGTATCTTCGTCGCCCGCATGACCTTCCGCACTGTTTTTTCCTTATCACTGCTTTTCACGCCCTTTAGATTTGACACAAAATTCAGATATTCCCCTACCTTCATGTCCGGATAAAGGGGCGGCTGCTCTGGCAGATAGCCAATACTCGCCTTCACCTTCTCCGGCTCATCATAAATATCATAGCCGTTTACCGTTACATCTCCCTCCGTCGGGGATATGTAGCCGGTAATTATATTCATGGTTGTTGATTTACCGGCGCCATTCGGCCCCAGAAACCCAACAATCTGTCCTTTCCCTACGGTAAAGCTCAGATGATCCACCACATCGCGGTCTCCATAACGCTTCACCAGATTTTTTACCTCTATCAAAACCTTACCTCCTTAACCAATAAGTTCGTTATGCCCATTGTCAGGCTAACATACTCACTTATTGTACTATCTTTATGTTACCAAAATGTGAACAAAGCATCCGATGAATTTTCCAGGAGATCATGACCGGTACATCCACTGAACCAGCGGAACGTTGATCCGCGCCTCCAGCACGCAGCTGAGGGCAAACACAAAAAGGATCACAACGACCGCAGGCGTCTGTTTTTCCCTTCTGCGCTCCAGGATCCGGTAAAAAGAGTAGATGTAGAGAGGGATCAAAAAAAACAGATGGGGAACACCGGTTATGAGCCAGAATAAAATACCCTTTGTCCCCCGCAGCATTACAAAGAAGGTAAGCAGAAAACCAGACTGCAGCCCGGTAAACATAATAAAGGCACGGATATAGAACTTATATATCTTCGTATACCCTGCCAGCCAGAGGACAGAAAACACCTTGCCCCGCTCCCATAATACAAACAGAAGAGCCTGGACAAAATCCTGCTCCTCCATCGCCCAGAGAAGCATATTTTCCTCCATATGTGCCAGAGCCTCTCCCGCCGGCTTCTGACACAGATAATATAGAATCCCACCGGAAAAAAAACCGGCCAAAAAAAACAAAACTGCTTTTTTCTTCCGGCTTTTTATAAATTCTTTAAAACTCATATCCTGTCCTCCCCCACAGACAGACACAGATCAGATCCCGTTGCCTGCCCTCTCTCTTCTATCTATATGAGAGGAAGGGCGCAGTTATGAACAAATGATGGCACCCACACCTTGCCATCAGATGGATTTAATAAAAAACATTTCCATCGGCTGTGCAAATTCAGGGATATCGATCACAAATCCTCCACAATCCTTATACCCTAATTTTCGATAGACATGTTGTGCTTCTTCATCTACCTGTGTAGATGTTAATAGCATTTTATATCCTTGTGCTTTCATATCATGTTCCCAGTATTCGATCAGCTTTCTGCCATAACCCTTTCCCTGATATTCCCAGTCCACAAAAACCATGGTGCAAAAGGGAGCATTGTCCCAAAATAGATTGTACCTTAATAAACCGATGGGCTTATCATTTAACAACAAAACATAACCTTGTTTCGTCTGTACTTTATTATCAAACTCCTTTTCCGGTAAATGTTGATCCAGACGACGTTTTCATTCCTCACTGTCGCAATCATTCCTTTAACATTATAATGTCTGAGAAAATATTTCGTATATGCTTGAACTGCTTCAGCTGCATAACCATTGTTTCTATATTTCGCTCCAATAAAATAGGTGATGCCCGTTTCCTGAAAATCATCATAATAGGAGCATCCAATAGAACCAACTACAAGGTTTTCGTATTTTAAAGTTATCGTATAAGCCAGATAATCCCTGTCAGGATCATCCCTGACTGCAAGTTTCTTAGCCTCCTCTATCCATTCTGTCATCCAGAAGCTACAATTCTTATCAAAACCACAATCATTTAAGCTTCCATCTTCAGCCATTTTAGCAAAAGGTATTTTATCGTCTGTTTCCAGATCACGAATTATCAATCTTTGCGTTCTGATCAGCATAAAATCAGTCCCCCTCTAAGGTCAGTAGTTTCCTTGATTCCATCATTTTTTCTTCTCCCATTTCTGTTGCTCACTTTCATTTCTGCGATTTAGTATAGCACATTTTAACACTACAATCCACCTCAAGCATTTTTATAAAAGAGGTGCGCTGAGAAACGTGTACCTCTTTTACAATTTATTATATCAAATATTTTAGCAGATAAGTGCAGATACTAACATACGCCGGTCATCCGAACTTGTGGTCACCCCTTACACAGAAACCGAAATATTGCTGCTCTGTTCCCCCTGCCTCACTTCCCCTGTTTTAGTATAAATAACAGGTTCCTTGACCGTATCTGCTTTTGCCGTCTCCTCACTTACTTCCACGGTATCCGCTTTTGTATCTTTGCTTTCTTCTACTCTGTCTTCTAGTTTTTCCTTTTCCTCCCTGCGCTTTTCGATTGCTTTCTCACGCTCTAATTTTTCTTTTTCTCTTGCCTCCTTCGCTTCTTCCTTCATGCCCTCATCGGCTTTTATCTGATATTTCTCTGCCCTTTCTGAGAAATCGCCAGCATACTCCATGGCACGCTCCATGGTGGCTGTATCACCTCTGCGCCTTGCCTCCTTAAAAACCCGCATAGGTGTATTTAACAGATTCATGTTAGTACTTGCTCCTACTAATCCTTCCATTGTTTTTGTATGCATAATATTAATCTCCTTTCCAAGTCATCTGCCATCAATCTTTCATTTCCTTTTTCGTCAGATTTCATATCCCAGTTTAGATTTCCGTATTAAACGGTCTGTTTCGCGATATATCCGTCGATATCATGGGAATAAGAACCGATATTTCAAATACATGGTTCTCAACCTTCACACTAACCGTCCCATCATACTTCCTGACTGTTTCATAAATATGAAACAGGCCGGTCCCCTGTTTGATCTCCTTACTATCCTTCACAATGGTTCCGTTTTTCACTACCAGAAGCAGGCATTTTTTAATCTGCTGAAACTGAATATCCACAAAACGGTATTCCACATCCGTTATTTCTGTGCATGCCCTTATCGCGTTGTCCAAAAGATTTCCCAAAAGAACACATAGATCGAATTCATTAACAGTACAATTCGCAGGGATCTGCATATCCGCCACCCATCGAATAGAATTCTCCTCCGCTTTTTTCTTTTTGTTGTACAATAATGCATCTACTGCATGATTTCCTGTCACATCATCGCTGCCGCCGATATTTCCATTCTCCATCATCTTTTTCAAATAGCTTCCTGCTTTATCAAATTCCTTCTTTTCCCATAAACCATACAGCGCAAGCACATGATTCTTCATATCATGCCGTAACCCTTCCCTTTGCAGATACTGCTCATTCAGCATTTTATAAAACTCCATCTGCGAATCATACTGCTCCTTCTGCCGCTGTTCCATATAAATCTTATTCATAAAAAATACGAAACCTCCGGCAATACACACTGCCAGAACGGTCAAAAGACAAATCGAGATATGACTAAAGATCTGGTTATAATAAACATCCCAATATGCTTCTCCATTTGCATTTGATACTACCATGATCCCATTGCTTGCTCCCCAGTTCACAAGATCTACAACTTCAACAATACCTGCGATGAAAACAGACATCAAAAAGTACCAGTTATTTATTTTATGTTCAAATACGGAACTAATCTTTTTTCTTAAAATGTACAGCACCAGAATAACCATACAATAAGCCATAGCGCCAATTATGTTTTCCAGTCCCGGTTCGATATAGGTTACTTGTCCACCCGTAATCCAATTTGTAAAAGCCAGCAGAATACACGAAAAAAAGGAACACCCAAAATTAAATATGAATGTCCTGACAGCAATCAGCAGCATCGCTGCAAAAATTTTCTTCGCTAGGCTATCTAAAAAAACAATATAAAACAATCCCATAAATAATATATGGCTTACCATTACCAGTAAAATATAAGGAATACCAATATTTTCATTTAAAATGCCCATACCTGCTTCCAAGACAGACAAGAGAATAATAAATGTTTTTTTATCTATCTTGACATGATCCAGATGTCTTTCGCAAAATCTGTATAGTGATACTAAATATCCTATATAACAAAAGAGGAATATCATAATCCCCCATCTCATATACTGCCTCCGCTTCTCTTCATATATTCCATGATCTCCTGGCAAAATGCTTCATATCTTCTTTTCGCGATTGCTACTTTTTCCCCGGTATCCAAAAGTATTTCCTGTCTGTTATAACTGTCCACATATTTTAGATTTACGAGAAAACTCTTATGGCATCGAAAAAAACCTTTTCCTTTCAGTTCTTCCTCCAAAGTTCCCATCTGCTTATAGTAATCAAAACAGCCTTCCACGCTGTGAACAGAAACAACCCTTCCTTTTATTTCAAAATAATATATTTCCCTCAGGTATAGCTTTTTTCTCTTTCTATCCTGATTGATCATCATAAATTCCTGGGGATCTCTTTCCAGCTTTTTTACTGCCCTTTGCAAAACTCTTTCCAATTTCAGATGATCCACTGGTTTTACCAGATATTGAAAGGCTTCTACGTCATATGCTTCAAAAACATACTCCCGGCTTCCTGATACAAAAACAAGTATTTTGTCAAATGCCTTATCTCTTAAAAGCTGCGCCGTTTTCATGCCATTGATCCCACACATCATAATATCCAAAAAAACGATATCAAAATTTTCTATGGCGTCTAACAGATCTCTTCCACTGGAGAACTGCTGCACAATAAAGGGAATGCCTGTCTCCTCTAAAATTTCTCTAATTTCTCTTGCCATGTTACAGCGATCCAGCATTTCATCATCACATACTGCTACTGAGAGCATCTATTTCACCTGCCTGAATTCATTATACTTATATATCGGCAAAAAACAGCTTATGTATTCTATCTATGTCACGAACGGGAGATGGAAGGTATCGAACGGCACTTTACTATCACAGAATGCAATACTAATGCAAAAAGAGGAAATTGTATTAAGATGTTTCATGTAATATTATATACTGCAATTAACAGAACGAGGTGTGATGAAAATGAAAAAAATAATTTATTTGAAAACAGAACAGGAGAGAGATTAACAATTAACCCTCCGCCAAAAATGGAGGTTCAATTGTACGAGACATTCCTATGCAAAAACATTTTGCAACCCTTATGCAAATCCAGGAATGGCTATCAAATTACGGCTTTGTTATCGAAGGCGAATGGGGCGATTATGAGAGAAACCCTATTAGTGAAAATACTAACAGGGCGATAATATGGGCAAGAAAAATATAGCCTGTTTTCGTTTTATCCTTTCCATTCTAAAGCAGGGGCACAGTCTTTAAACCTGTGCCCCTCGTTTTCCCAATCATGGAGGCTGTCAGAAGCGGAGGCGACTTAAAGAATGTTGGTGGTGACAGCAAATATGGTAAAACTGTTGTCTGACCATTTCTTTACAAATACTTCAATGCCAAATCGTTTAATTCCGCAGATAGTTTTTCTATTCCTAATTTACCGGCAATCGGCAAAAAGATCTGAATCGTCTCTTTCGCCCTATCTTTCCGCTGCTGTTCACTTATCGCCTCGATCGTTCGCATATTATGAAGTCTTTCCGCAAGCTTGATGAGAGTTGCCGAAGATGCAAGCTTTTCCTCCTGATATTCCCATTCTGACGTCTCCTGCACAAGCTTTACAATCTCCGGTGGCAATTCTTCTCCTAATTGTTCCAGCGATACATTTCCTTTTTTAATGACATCGCAGAACATGCCAGCACAAATAACCTCGGGAGCTGCATTAAGTTCTGTCAGCAGAATTGCCACATTGAGTAGGTGCGTGACATAATCTTCTCCGGAATAGCGGTGGATCCCTTCATAGGCATGGCAGGCACAACGGTAAATCTGGTCCACCTGCGATTCCATTATATTGATTTCGTTCTCTCGCAATAAAGTCTTCCATATTTGTAAAAGTTCTTCTTTTGCTGCATTCTTTCTGGATGCCTGTAAAAACGCGTGGTTCATAGCATCACCTCCTGTTTGACTAATTTCATGCACCATTAGCTTCAAAAGAGAGGGAGAAAATCCGTATTCCCGCTTAAATGCTTTCGTAAAACCACTGTGGGACTGCCATTCATATTTGACTGCCACGTCAAGAATCCTTTCACCATTCAGAATATCTTCCGACGCTTTGAGCAGCCGTCTTTTATTTACATACTCCATCACTGTCATACCCATACTTTGCTTGAATATACGTAAAAAATGGTACTCGGAATATCCCACATACTCTGCAATCTTTCCTACTGACAACACTTCCTGAAGGTGCAGGTCAATATAAGACAACACCAGATTCATTCTCTCCTTTGATTCCATATCCGTCACCCTCCCTGTTCTATGTGGTAACTCTACTATAAATCAAATTCAAAGGCAATGCTGTTCCTAAATTGCTATCCTAAGGATTTCAGCAGCATTTTCCGGCAAGTCTCCTCATCTGAATGCACTTTGGGGAGCCGATTTCCCATAACACTTCTTCGTAAGCTGGCCTATAATATTTTATTCGATATCATACCAAGGCTTCATTCAAAAATAGTAAGTCTGGAATGCCCTGCTGACAAGGCTCCCGCCAGACATCCCTGGGCAGAGTAATAAAGGATCCAGTTTGCCCACTGCACCCATTCCTGCTTCTGGACACCGAACATCCAAAAGAGAAGCACAAGATCTGACAGCAGAAAAAGCACTCCACCAACCATAATGAGCAGAGAGAACGTTTTTTGCCCCTGGCGGCATCTCCAAAAGGATAATGCCTTTACCATCATAAATGAAATTACGGCTGCATAGCCGATCAATACTGGCAGAAGTCCCTGGAAATCAAAATCTCCGAAGAAAAGCAGAAGTACCAATACTATAAATACCACAGCCGTCCAGGCAAAATCCTTCTTTGTCACTGCACATATCCGGCAGAAGGCGATAGAAAACAGCACATGGGCTCCGGCAAAACCTGCAACTCCCAGCACGAATAAGATTCCCTGGTTCTGGTCCAGGGCAAGCAGAACATCTCCCGCCATGGAACATAGAAGAGCAATCAATACCGGGCATGAAAAGAACCGCCTGTCCTTATACCTTACGTATCCACACACACCTGTCAGAACGAAAAACAGGCTGGCAAGTGTCTTCAACAGTATCGTCTCTGCAGACAGATCAAGATGGAATACTGTGAGCAGCCCTGCCACAGATAGAAACATAAGCCCCTCAAAGATTCGATACATTATTCTGTTCATCCCCATCCTCCGTTCTTTCAAACCGGCTTATTTCATATAATTCTCTCGCCATCTGATCCACGCTGGAAAAGGTCTGTCCGGTCATATCTGTGATCTTTTCCTGATTGTTTGCTTCCTTCACAATGGAATCTGCCCGGTCCAGTGAATTTCTCACCAGCTCAGCCATCTCCTCAGCCATCTCCCGCACCTGCTGGCTGTGCTGGTTCGTCTGACTGCTGCTCTCCGCGATCTGCTCTGTCTTCTGCCGTGAATCTTCCTGCAGCTGTCCAAGCTCCTGAGCCTCCTGTCTCGCGTTGGAGATCTGTGTGATCCCCGAATTCACAGAGATCATGTTCTGTCCATTTGACTCCTTGACCTGGTTCAGAGTTTCAAGTACATTGTCAACCACAGATTTGATGGAAGTACTCGCCTGTTTTGAATTTTCCGCCAATACCCGGATCTGCTCTGCTACCACAGCAAATCCCCTTCCATGTTCCCCGGCGCGTACCGCCTCAATGGACGCATTTAATGCAAGCATATTTGTTTTTGCCGTAATGTCAGATATCTCACTGGCAAAAGCCGAGATTTCTGCAATGACTTTCTC
>CAJUFM010000096.1 GCA_910585745.1 uncultured Eubacterium sp.
TCTCAACCTTCTTTCTCGGAAGTTCCTATACTTGAATTATACAGGAAGCTCCTTTAACTGACATTGCATTTCCTCTCTATCATATTGAATCGTTCCAGCTTCTCCAACATAGCAAGGGTATAATAGGTTTCATACTTCATTTGCAATTTTTTCAATTCCTCGTCATCACCAAACGACCAGCCCAACGGCCATCTTCCATCCTGACTTTGCTGCCCCATCCTGTATTCCAAAGAATCAAGAACCAAATCCTTTACAACAGGGTACACGATGCTATTCGGACTTTCTATGACATCACAGGGCAAATGAACATATTCCTTCTCGGATCTCACATAGTCAAGCTCCATAAAGGCAGTGGGATTCTGACATAAAATAGATGCAAGCCTATTTGCCGTATCCTTGTCCTTTAAACATGGTATAAACCATTGGAAATACTCTATATCGTATGGCTCACCGTTATCAAAAATTTCCTTCTTATAATGCGGTGAATTCTTATCCCAATAGCGCAAAATATACTCCGTTGGGTATTTAATAATATCACGATACATGTCGTTCGGCACCAGTTCAGAATAATATGAAACAAATGCCGCAAAACACACTCTCTCATTCGCTTTGTATTTTTCTATTCGTTCCTCTTCATTTTTAAGAGGAGTTATATCTTCCTCTCCGTAACTAACCCAGTAACAATGAACACCATCGTTCACTTCGGGCACAACAACCTCTCCCCAATTCCCAATTTCAGGAATATAAAGATCTAGAAGATATTTCATCATCTTTTGAATAAGCGGATGATCTGTTGGCGGCTTCTCCTTCAGGTTTAATATATATTTAATGGCAATTTCAGCTGTTTTTAAACATGTTCCCTGATAGTCAAAATCATAATAAATACCGCCAAACCCACCGTTTTCATGTTGATATTTTGATAACACATGTAGGAACCCATCCATGTTATTGTCTTCAAAAAGGTATCTGAACCAGGCACGATTTAGATCGTCACCATGTACAAAAATATAGTCCCTCGCCTTGATAAATTTTTCATATTTTAATTTAAGCATTGCCAGTCACTTCTCCTTTCATCTCCATTCTCATTGACAGGTTCAAGCATAATACTGTGCCTGCGCATTCCACATCTCATAATAAAGTCCGTCCTCGTCCCTGATCAGTTCCTCATGGCTTCCCTGCTGCACGATCTGACCGCCGTCAAACACGAGGATCTGATTGCAGAACCGGCAGCTTGACATACGGTGTGAAATGTAAATGGCAGTCTTGTCCCCGACCAGTTTGTCAAAACTCTGGTAGATCTCATACTCTGAAACCGGGTCAAGCGCACTCGTCGGCTCATCCAGGATCACGAGCGGCGAATCTTTATACAGGGCACGGGCAATCGCAATCTTCTGTGCCTCACCGCCGGAAATTTCGACTCCGTCCTCCTCCAGCTTATAAAGGCTCGTATGAATGTCCTTATCCAGTTTGCCGAGCCTCTCTGAAAATCCGGCTTTTTCCAGGCATTCCCTCACGTTCTTTTCATCAAACTCTTTTGACACCGCCACATTTTCCGCGATCGAGAACGAAAACAGTTTGAAATCCTGGAAAACAACCGAAAAGAGCCGGATATACTCATTATAATCATAATACCGGATATCCACGCCATTCAGCAGGATCTCTCCCTCTGTCGGGTCATACAGACGGCACAAAAGTTTGATAAAGGTCGATTTGCCTGCTCCATTTGGCCCGACCAGCGACATCTTCTTTCCCACCTTCAGCTTCATCGTAATGTGTTTCAGCACCGGCTCTGAACTGTTCGGATACGAAAAGGACACATCCCGGAACTCAAATTCGTATTCATTGTCGTCCCGTTTTTCAATCGGCAGGGTGCCATTATATTTTTGATTCTCGATGCCCATAAACTCCTCGAAATAGGCGAGGTACTGGGCACAAATTGAAATCTCCATATAGGTTCTTACGACACTTCCCAACGCCGCGCTGAATTTTGTGAACGCCCCCACATATCTTGCCACACTTCCGATACTGATCAGACCAAGTCCTGCCTTCACGCCGACGTATATATAACTGGCGATCGTATATACTGCGCTGCCACACTCATTCAGAAAAGAGTATTTCTCGACCCGCCTCCTTGTCTCCCTGAATACATTCCACATACTGCCGATATCCTGTTTAAACCTCCCGATGATCGTGTCCGCAAGATCATACATCCGCACATCCTTTCCTTTTCCATAATTCGACGTGTCCATCAGGAAGGACATGTAATAAAAAAAGTGCCTGTTTGCATCCACATTGATATCGAACTCCCCCTTTTGGAGCGCTCCCATCCGCCGCTGGCTCCATCCGAGAAGAATAAGCTGGCCGGCTAAAATAAGATTTAGCGCCAAACTTCCGAAATGTGACTGGATAAATCCAAAAAAGGTCGAAACCCGGGCATCTCCCACGGCAAAGAACACTGGAACAAATAACACTGCTGCGTAGATCATATCCGCCACGACACCGATCATATTGGCAAGTCTGTCACAAAAAACAGTAATGTCTCCAATTGAATTCATCCCTTCCCTCGCCTTATGGATGCCCTCAAGGGTTTCTTTCTTTTCCAGTATTTCATAATCAAGCGTTAACCCCTTTTCAGAAATCATTTTCTGAATCTGTTCTGCCAGTAAATACTTTCTTACATTGATAAGCTTGTCAAGACCCCAGCATAACATGTTCAGAATAAAATTCAATCCGATCATCCACAGCGCATACTGGAATATTTCGTCAAATTGTTTTTTTTGCAACAGGGCATCAATGATAATACTGCTGCCAACGATATTTACATATGGGATTGCCGCACCAGATAATTTCATGAGTACAAGAAGCGGCAAAAAACTCGGACATAACCTGTGTACTGTTTTCAGTACAAGATGAACTGCTTTTCTGTTTTTCATATGGATCCTCCTGCTTCCTGAAAATCTGCCTGATGCGCGCTTTCTTCTTTCCGATAATAGTGGCTCTGTATTTCAAACATTTTGGCGTAAGCTCCCTTCCTTGCAAGCAGTTCCTCATGGGTTCCCCGCTCCGCCACCTTTCCATTTTCCAAAAATAGAACCTCATCACAAAAACGGGTACTTGCGAGCCGATGGGATATAAATATGGATGTCTTCTCTTTCGTCATTTCATTATATGTTTCGTAAATATGGCTTTCTGCTATTGGGTCAAGCGCACTTGTCGGCTCGTCTAAGATCAGGCATTTTCCATCTTTGTACAGCGCCCGGGCGATCAGAAGTTTCTGGAACTCCCCGCCTGAAAAATTAACGCCATCCCGCTCCAGCGTCTGGGTAATATACGTTTCCTCTTTCTTCTCCAAAGAAACGATCTTCTCCCATATATCTGCTTCCTTCAGGCACCGTCGTACCCTGTCCCCGTCGATATGCGCTTCTTTTCCGCCCGCGACATTCATCGCCACCGTAAAAGCAGACATAAAACCATCCTGGAATACCGGTGAGATCAGCTTACCATACTCATCCATATCATAATCCCTCGTGCTGATACCATTGACAAGAACCTCCCCCTCTGTCGGCATATAAAAACCACATAACAGCTTAACGACCGTCGTCTTTCCGGCTCCATTATTTCCCACGAGCGCGGCCTTTTCTCCTGGCTCAATGCGAAAACTAAGATGGGACAGAATGTCCTCCCCGTCCTCTTCATAGCGGAATGACACATCGCGGAACTCAATGGAAACCCCGGAAGACAGATCGGGCTTTTTTCCGTTTCCGTGCCGGAATACATCCTTGGTATCCATTGCTTCAACATAATATCCCGTTTCTACATTTGTCTCCATCACCTGCGATAAGTGCGTAACCGCCTCATTCATCCAGACAGAAAAACCTGCCACGACGCCGACATAAAACGTAAACTGCGCCACGGATATGCTGCCGTCTAACACCATACGGATCAAAATCATGTACATAACAAAATCCCGGATAAAATTTCCCACCTGCTCTCCCGCCGTCGGGAAGTACCAGTGCAGCTCCTGTTTGGCAATGACGCGGCCCATTTTCCGGATCTGTTCATCAAAAATATCCCGAAACCATTTTTCCACATGATAGATCCGGATATCCTTCCCATATTCAAGGGAAATTCCCTGATGTTCCAACATGGAATTGACGCGCGCTGCCTGATACCTCTCATCCGCCAGCTTACGCCAGAAAAGGATCGCATGCTTTTTCAAAAAGAATGTGGCAACCGTCGTAACTGCTACAATGATCAGAATGCTCCAGTGCATGGAAAACATGATCGTTCCATAGGATAACAGGCCAAAAAAACCATAAAACAGTTCAAAGGAATAACGGGCGAACCCCTCAACGCCCCGTCCACTGCTCATGACGCTTTGCATGCCCCGGAACATCTTTTTCTGCTGAACTGCCGGCTCCAAATTACAAAAGTCCATCGTCAGGCATTTCCTCAATAAACGGGCACAGAATTTTTGGAGACGCATATCCATGATATTCAGGTCAAACCGATTTCCTAAATAGATACGCATTCCTGTCAGCAGCGTACTGGCGGCAAGCAGTGCACTGATCCCAAATACATATGCGCCCAGATCATCCTGAGTCAGCATCTCAATTGCAACCGCCGGTATCGCACTGAGTAAAAGAGGCGAAACAATACAGATTAGCGCATATAACGGCAGCTGCCAGCAGTTCCGCCTGTTATATTGGAACAACTCCCGAAATACCATACGAAAGGTTTTCAATATCCGCTTCGTGCTCATGTTTATTCTCCCTTCTGCACAAAACTTTAGTTCTGTTGGCACTATCTTATTGATAGTGTAACATTATTTTTAAAAAAAAGACGCTTTATGCACGAATGGTAAAAATCCGTACATAAAACGTCTTTTATTAAAGCGGTAGCATGATTTCCGTAACAAACACTCCCGGTTCATTTTTCCGGTTAATAAAGCCCTGATTTTTTTCCACGATATTGTCGATCCTCTTTAGCCCGTGCCCATGATTTCCCCACTTACCGCTCACAAATTCATGATCGTGTTTTCGTTCCTTCTCATTCGTAGAATTTATGACCGAGATGTATAGCTGCTCTTTAAAAAGGCCGATGTAAATCCGGAGAAACTTCTTCTCAGAAGGGCCCATCTTTTCACATGACTCCAGGCTGTTATCCACAAGATTCCCGATGATCACACAGAGATCAACATCACTGACCGAAAGTTCCTTCGGCACCTTTGCCTTGCAGTTGATCTCAATGTCCTTATCCGACACCACGGAAAGTTTGCTGTTCAAAATCGCGTCCACACTTACATTCCCCGTCCGGTACGCGATGTCGATCGCATCCAGATCCTCCTCCAGCCGGTTTAAATACTCTGTTACTTCCTGAAACTGCCCGAGTGCCAGATGCGCTTTGATCTTCTGCATATGATTATGGTAATCGTGCCGCCACCCGCGCATCGTCTTATAAATGTTCTGTACTTCTTCTCGCTGGGTTTTAAGGATCTTATCCTGATAGTCCTCAAACGATTCCTCTTCCTGCTTTCTTACTACATAAGTAGTAATGATTACCGCCAGCACTACTGTCAAAATCCAGACAGCAATTCCAACGCCCATCTGCACGTTACATCATTCCCTTCGGTTATTGTAATACCGGATAAACGCCTCATTTACCGCTTTATACTGATTTCTGCTGACCGGTACGTGCGCGCCGTTATCAAGTATGCACTCGGTCTTTCCGACACGCGAGACCCGGCATAAATTAACAAGTACGCCCCTCCTTGTCATCACAAACCCGTGCTCCTCAAACACGGCCTGTAGGCTGCCAAAGCTTGATTTCCACTGCACCTTCTGATCCCCGTAAGCCATTTGCACATAATGCCCCTGTGATTCTATACACCAAATATCCCGAAACGGAATCTTCTGTATATTCGTCCCCGTTTCCAGCAAAAAACATTCTACGCTTGTCTTGTTTTGTTTTTCCGCCACCTCGTCCATAATGCGGAAAAACTCATTCTCTCTGACCGGTTTCAACAAATACCGGACAGCTCCCACTTCATATCCCTCGATCGCATAGTCCTTTACACCGGTCAGAAAAAGAATGACCGCCTGAGAATCCGCCGCCCGGATCTTTCTCGCCAGTTCCATGCCGTTCATTTTCCCCATCTGTATATCCAGGATATACACCTGATAGGGAAGATCCCCATCAAACGAATACATCAGCTGTTCGGCGCTGACATATCCGGTCGTTTCACACGGAATCCCTTTTTTCTCCGCCCACTGTCCTACCAGTGCACAGATGTAATCCCGCTGCGCGTCCTCATCCTCGCAAACGGCAATCTTCAGCCATTCCGGCATCCTGCATCCCCTCCGAAGTTCTTCCCTCAGTCGTCATCCAGGATCAAAAACGGCGGTTCTCCCGGATACATCACATCGATGAACGCCATCCGCAGACAGATTCCCATCATATCCTGATACCCCGTACCTGAATCCGTGAACCTAAATTGCCATGAACCTGTGTAACACTTACATTATAAGGGGATTTCCCTATATTGGCAACCATATTTTTTTCACCTATCAGGTGTCGGTATCTGGAAACCATGCAGCTTGACATAAGTTATTTCTATCAACCTGGCGCCTCAACAAAAACTCCCCTATTTTTTAGGTTTTTTCAACCCTCATAGAAAGTAAGGTCAGAGGGACGAAATAATCGCCGCTTTACTTGAGTTAAAGACAGTGTTTCGGGGAAGTGCCGCAATCGGCACATTCCCCATGCCTATTTAATCAATTTTCCCTACAAAACGATAGTAAATCTCAATGTCCCTCACTGTCTTTCCGTTCCCGTCTTTCCATGACTGGTGGACAACGATTTTCTCAATCAGTTCATTCAAGAGTGGGGCGGTAAGCTCGTCAATAGCACTGTATTTCTGGATTAAATCAACCCAACGCCTTGCATCGTCCGTTTCCTCTTTCGTTTCTTCAAGCTTTGCGGAGATGTTCCAAATATGCTAAAGTAAAGGAATTCGGCGCCCATAGTGATTCTGGCCATACCCAAAAGGTGAGGTCTTTTAATTCTTCACACTCCGGGAATGGTACACCCCATTCTACATTGCCAGACAGCCGAAAAGGAACCAGCGTCTTTCCGGAAGTATAATGAATATTGTTTACTTCCAATACATTTTTAGCTTTGTCACGGTCATCCAGATTTTCAAATTCAAACACAACAAACGGTTTCTTTTCCTCATTGGTACATTTATGAGGGGGCAGCTTTGCTGCCAATTCTGCCAGGTCACCTATATACCTTCTTGGTACATATATTAAAGGGTTTTTCAAAAATTTTTCTACGGTTTTTAACTGATACTTACGCGTATTCGTATTTTTCCGCAAGAAATCATTATATTCCTTTACTGCATCAATACAATATTCTAAATCGAAATACCAGTTTTCCACATCCCTAAGGACAGGTTTTTTCCGAAGTGCATCCCGGTATAGGACATTTTCCTGTTACCTGTCTTCCGTTTAAAAACATCCTTTTTTCTTCATCATAAAACTGAGACATGGACATTTTCTTCATATATCCATTTTTGTATAAAGTATGGAACACTTTCGCTGATACCCATTTGTGAATCGAACCTGCTTCTCCCAGAGCCGATGCTCCAAAGAAATCTAAACTGATACCATAGTTTTCCAAGGTTTTCTTCTGATCCTCATGGTTAACACATACATAATCTTCCAAAGTACCCTCATACCCTTCCTCCCGCAGCTTTCCATGATCGGAGAACCATAACAGTCTGTTCCTGAAAGAAAGATAACATTGTCTTTTCCGATTCGGTCCCTTAAAAATTGCGCAAAAATATCTGCATGTATAAACATACCGCCTACATGTCCAAAATGTAAACTTTTATTTCCATAAGGCATACCTGCCGTAATAACTGCCCGCTTTGGAAATGTCGGGCGTTCATTTGATGCTAACCGTTTACATATCATATTATTTTGTTCCTTTCTGTTATTTATTTTAGTTATTGCCTGCTTCCCCTTTTGTTGGGGAAGCTCTGACTGTTCCGGCATAGTATACCTCCTTTCCGAATTCGTAACTTCTCGGAATCTTCAGCCTTGATTTTATAAGGCTTTCAGACCCCTATCTC
>CAJUFM010000097.1 GCA_910585745.1 uncultured Eubacterium sp.
TCTTACCAAAAAGGAGCCATATATTTCCAGAAACACAAATTTATTTACACAACCGAGTGCTGACTCCAACACCACTTTGTCTACAGTCTGAATCCGCGACGGATGTCGCGGATTTTGTCTACAGTCTGAAATATTATTTCTTAATATTTTCATCTGTCCCCCTATTTTCTACCTTTTTAATCAAATATATAGATTCCTGTACATCCTTATCCAATGGATCATACATATGTAAGATCATGTCACCTTCGTCAGATACACCAATAAAATTAAACATCATATTCTCTACTACAACCCCGGAAACAACATCCATGGAAAATATTTTCTCAAGTCCCGTTCCCTCCATATTTTCCCTATATATTCCCTGCGCGTTTGCATAATATAATGCATCCTTGGAATTTACTCCCACCACCTCTGGACCAGATTGATTGGTTTCTGGTATACTTAAGCGTTTCTCTTCAACAAATTCATCTGTATCAAATAAAACAATTTCATTTTTGTTATTATCCTTACAAAACCCATATTCATTTGAAAAGGTACTAAGAGATAAATCTCCTCCCAAATTGTCACTCTCGTCAATTAACTCTTTCAAAGTAAAACTATATTTTATAATTGACCCATCCATTCTTGCTACTATCAGATTATCATTTGAATCCATATAAGTATTTATCGGTTCCTGAATCTCCTCTTCATTCTCTTCATAAGTATATTCTCCTAACATGTTCCACCTTTTATCCTTTAATCTATATGCACGTATACCATACGCACTGTTATTATTTTCTGTTTGAATACTATATTGCATAAACACAATTAAGTTTCCTTCCCGATCATAAGAAGGTGAAAACTTCACTATTTTTGTATTCAATTCTATAATCTCTTCCTCATTTACAAATGAACTTTTGCAAACTGCTTTTCTATCCCAGTTCCTTTCTTCATCCAAAGTAAATTTCCATATGCGGCATTCTAACATCTCTGGTCTTAGTTGCTCTTTCTGCTTCATCAAATTTTCAGCTTCTTCCCTAAAACGTTCCTTTACACTACGAGTTACCGTATACATTTCAATTTGGCCATCTTTGTTTGTAAGTAGTCCAATACACTGTTCTGCAATATAATCTAATTCTGTTGTATTCTTATCGTAAGGAATTTCCAAATCAAATGACATATAGACATCTTTTAAACTGGCGTTCTCTTCCATATTAACGCTTCTTTTGATATCATTTTGTTCTGAACACCCGGACAAAACAACTACACAAAATAATAGCACTGAAATAATAAATCTCATAATTTATACCCCCAAACTTAATGTACTTTATTTTTACACCCTGTTTTTCTCTCTTAAACACTACCATTTCAAATTAAATACCCTCTGAATCAACATTTTCAAACTTTCTAAAAAATTTAACAAAATCTTCTGGTTTTGGTTCAGGCAATCTTGCTCTTCTACGAATAATCTCTTCAAAATAGTGTCTGATAAAGTCATCTATAACCTTTTCTTGCTTATTTGCCGAAATAACAGAACCAAATAATTTTTTAAATTCTTTTGCTTTTATAGCATCTTTCGTCCATGCAGACAACAGGGCGCATAGGATTATATGGAAGTTCATAGGTGTCAAGGACATCCTCCATACATAAAAATGAAAGAATTATTAAATTGAATATAATTGTGTCAATACACTAGTCTGTCATTAACTCATTTCCAGAATCTCCTGCTGCTTTTTCTTACTCAAGCCGCCCAATACCAGCTGATAAGATTTGTCCAGAAGATCTTTTACCAGATCATCCGGCACTTCTCCATCGGGTTTGATGGAATTCCAATGTTTCTTATTCATATAATAGCCTGGAAGTATATCCTCATACTGTTCCCTTAAAAATTCACCTTCCACAGGATCCAGTTTTAGCGTAATATAATATGGAATATCTTCCTCATCCAGACACAGCGCAGCAAACATCTTGCCTCCGATGTGATAACGAACCCAGTTCCAATTCTTCTGAAGATCTTTGGTCACCCCTTTTTTTCCCAGCAAATATTCATCCATCCACTCGTACTTCATATGCATTCCCTCCGTTTTCTCTTTCTTTCACATAGTATCTGAAACTTTCCTGCTCTCTTTTATTACATTGACATACATGGCCGCTTTCCGGGTCACCATCCTCGGAAACATCCGGGATAGCAGGCTTGCCACTTTGGTCTGCCATCCATAATAAACCAGCGCTTTCCCTTTCATCATCCCCACATACCCGGCACGGGCAACAGCTGCCGCATCCGAGACATGCAGCAGTTTAAACATTCTGGAATCCTGCAGACCAGCATTTTTCTCAAACCCGGTAGCCACCGGTCCGGGACAAAGCGCTGTCACAGTAACATGATAGGGTTTGAGTTCCTCCGAAAGCGCTTCCGAAAAAGAACGCACAAAGCTCTTAGAAGCATAATATACCGACATATAAGGCCCGGCACAAAAAGATGCCAGCGAAGACACATTCAGGATCTTCCCTTTCCTGTTTTTACGCATATCCTCTCCAAATAGATGTGTCAAATGCATCAAAGCTGTGATATTCACATGGATCATATTTTTATGCCGCTGCCATCCAGTATCAAAAAAACAATTGTGGTCACCGAACCCCACATTATTTACCAGGATCTGTACCCGCCAGCCCTGGGACTTCACAAAGCGGTATATATTCTCCGGTGCCTGATCTTCTGCCAGATCAGCGGAAATAATCTCCACATCCACCCTATAAGCGGACTCCAGAGCCCCTTGGATTTTTTTCAGCCGCCCTCTATTTCTTGCTACCAAGATCAGAGAACTTCCTCTCTCTGCAAAAACCTTTGCAAATTCCAGTCCGATACCGCCGGTTGCACCAGTGATCAATGTATAAGCAGCCATAAGCATTTCCCCCTTTTACCATAAAAGCCAGGGCACACCCCATAAGCTTTAAAAAAATTTATTGTTTATCCCGATCAAAAGGAAAAAGGACAATGGCGCCGTCAGGCTAACCTGTCCTCTTATCCACATCCTCTTTCAGCAGCCGGTAACACGCAGAAGCCAGTGGTACAAAGAGCAGCATACCGGTGACTCCCATCACACTTCCTCCCACTGTGACCGCCGCCAGCACCCAGATCCCCGGCAATCCTATAGAGGCCCCTACTACCCTGGGATAGATCAGCTGCCCTTCTAACTGCTGCAGGATCACCAGAAAGATCACAAACACCACAGCTTGTATTGGTGATTCTGTGGCGATCATCAAAAAGCCCACCGCTCCGCCAATATAAGCTCCCGCCACCGGGATCAGTGCAGTAAAACCGATCAGTGCCCCGATCATGCCGGCGTAGGGCATGCGAAGCACCAGCAGTCCGATGGCACACAAGCTGCCCAGGATCACCGCTTCCAGACACTGCCCTACGATAAAGCTGTGAAAACTCTCATTGAATACTCCGAAAAAATAACGGATCTTTTCATACAGTCCATTTTTTATATAAGCTTTCGCCGTCCGTTTTATCTGGGACAATATCTTTTTCTTTCCTGCCAGAAGATAGACAGAAAATATAATGCTCATAATAACATTAAAGGTCGTTGAAAAAGTTGCTGAGACCACACTTCCCACCAGTCCCATCGCTCCTCCAAGACTGCCTGCCATCCAGTCCGCGGCCTTTGTCACGATGCCCTGCCAGTCAATATTCCCATTTGCTGTTATTGTACCAAACTCTTTGACAACCCCGCTCATTTCCTTATTATTCTGCAGCATACGAGATATCTGATCCATCAATGGAGGGATCTTGGCGATAAGTACCTTGACGCAATTGGTCAGTTCCGGCAGGATCAGTCCTATGATCAAGGCGATGATCCCGATCAGACTCAGATACGAAAGCAAAATGCACACAATCGTTCTGCTCTTGTTTAATAACCGGTTATGAGTATGGGGAAAATAGACACGCTCAAAAACACTCATCAGTATGTTAACCGCATAAGCTACCACAAATCCGAGGATCAGCGGCGATGCCGCGTGAAGGGCAAGTCCGATCCCCCCTGCGATCACAGACCAGTAATGGATAAATAAATAGACCGCAGCGACCGTAAACCCCGCCCGGATACATGTCCTTGTATCCAATTTCATTTTATCCCTCCATTCCCCTAAACTGCTCATCAGATTCCATGAATTTCTGACTTCGAAATGCGCCAAAATACTAATTTGCCAGATATTTTTTCATAACATCCGATAATTTCTGCGTATTCAATGGCTTTGCGATATGCATATCCATCCCTGCCTGAATAGAAGCACGGATATCCTCGGTAAATATATATGCCGTCATTGCCACAATAGGTATTACTTTGGCATCTTTTCTCTCCATGGCACGAATTTTTTTTGTCGCCTCATTTCCATCCATAATTGGCATCTGAATATCCATGAAAACAATATCATAATAATCTTCCCAGGAATTCTGGAATTTCCTGACTGCCTCTTCTCCGTTCACAGCTTGATCAATCTCCACTCCCATCCCCTTTAAAATCTGACATGCCGTCTCCATATTGATGGCATTATCTTCCACGATCAAGACCCGCTTATTATCATATCTCTCCTCTGACATCTGGTCCTGATCAGCATCTTCTTGCCGGATGGCAGACACAGGCTCTTCAAATACCGATTTATTTTCTTGTTCCTGGTTCAGCTTTTCCACACTGGCCAAAACCAGTTCGGGATCTTTCCGGCGAACATCATCCAGCGTATTTACGGAGGCCAGCAGTGCGTTGGCTAATTCGTGTTCCACCGTAGCATCGGTCAACGTAATCAGATAGCTGCCGTCATCACGGGGAACGATCTTAAAATATCCCCAACGGTTCTGTTTTTTCCGAATATCGATGATTTCACACTCTTTCTGGACTGAGAGAATAATATTTCCGCCATAAAAATCCCTCATAAAATTTTTTTCTTCCGATACAATGATCAGTTTTTCAAAAAGATAACTAATATCCTGATAGATATGCTCTTTTCGTATTCCCAGCATCCAGCTCACGCTATCTGTTACAAACAATACTTTTTTTTGCGTAGGTGAAAAAACAAGCATAACCATATCTATATTATTTGATATTTGATTGATGAGTTCTTCCCCCCATTGCTTTGCCTTCTTTTTATCCCTAAATAGCAGCCATCCCATCACAATGATCCCCAAAATCAATCCAATGATCCCACACCCCAGATAATTCCACAAATTTCCTCTCATAGTACCTCCCTAACAGTGCTCATCCTGTATTTTACAATATATTCCATTTCGTCCAGTTAGATAGTGATACATTTTATTATAACACGCTTTTGATATGATATCCAGTCCTTTCCGAATACAACTTTTTCTTTTATAAAAATCAGCTCCTGTCAAAAATATAACAGGAGCCAATCTTTTTTACAGCACTTATAGAGATGGTTCGCGTCCCCATTTACTGGAAAATTCTTCTTGCAAAATTATACAGTCCGTTTTTCCATGGTCCCCACCAGTGACCTCCCGGCCAGTTATAATAAATGTGGTCGAAGCCGTTATTTTTCAAAGTTGTACTGTACTGCTTTGGACTGTCTCCGACAATTGTATCACCATCACCTTCAACAATCATAAACAACGTATTTTTTCTGTACTCCTGTGGTATTGTCAGAGTACTCGTAGTGAGAAGTCCATTCTCTCTCCAATATGGCAGCACTCCGACTGCCGGGCAGAAGGCACCCGTGTAAGCAAAATCATTGACCATTTTCACACCGATATAAATGGCGTTACGTCCTCCCATGGACAGACCTGCAATCGCTCTGTTGTCACGGCCTGGTTTCACAGGGTAGTTTTTCTCGATGTATGGGATCAGGCTGGTTTTCAGGTCATCCAGCATACGATTGTACATCCCAAACTGCTCCAGTGACAGGTGGGCTGGATTTGCCTCACTTTTATGTCTTACACACTGGTTCGGAAGCACCATGATCATCTCTTTTGCAGTTCCCGCAGCTATCATATTACTTACGATCTCATTGGGCTTTCCATCCAGCCACTCGGTCTCGCTTCCGCCGATTCCATGAAGAAGGTATAACACCGGATATTTTTTCGACGGATTATATTTTGGCGGAAGAATAACCGTTGCTTTTCGGTTCATTTCCGCAACGTATGAATAATATTCAACGGTTTTGATTTCTCCATATGTAACTCCTGCTTTTTTCTGGTCAAAATCAGCTGGTGTATTGTAGTTTGCGTCAATAAATGATTTTGGTTTTGAATAGTTCGGATCAACCGTCTCATCTTTGCCAGCATCTGAACCTGCAGCGGTCATAGAGATATCATCTACATAGAACGGAATTAGATCATCGGCAGACGGGCTGCTCTTAAAGGCAGTTTCAACAAATACTTTTGTGCTGGACAGATCGGCATCCGCTGGGATGGTATAGGTTCCTTCTACAAGTCCCCAATTCCCCTTGGACACGTTTGCTCCTGCCATAATACTTATCTTGCTCCCGCTTTTAATGCAAATATTAAAGGTCTGCTGTGCCCTGCTTCCCTCTGTAAAATAAAATCTTGCACTCACTTTGTACTTCTGTCCCTTTTGAACCTTTCCGGTAATATCCTGCAGCGGACCAGCAGCTGTTGCCTTACGATCCTTTGCCTGCATGGAGTGGTTCCCGCTATACTTTGTAACATATCCAAGATTCAGTGTCGCATTCCCCATGGTTGTCCACTTGTCATAACCATTTTCAAAACCGCCATTTTCAATAACTGACACAGACTCTTTCATGGAAATATCATCTACATAAAAAGTCATCAGATCATTGGCTGGCGCCGGGTTTGACACATATGGAGTTTCAATAAAAACTGTTACATTGGACATATTAGCGTTTGCCGGTACGGTATAGGTTCCCTTGATGGTTCCCCACTCACCTTTTTTCGCTATTGCATTTCCGATGTTGACATAGGTTCCGTCACCATAACGGAGCGTCATAAGAAATGTTTTCTCAGCCGGATAATTCACGCTGTTTGGATCGCTTTCATCCTGTCTATACTGAACCTTCGCCGACACATTATAAGTTTTTCCGGCCTGTATCCTGCCAGTGATATCCTGGGATGGTCCTGCTGAGGTACACGTTCTTCCGGATGCTTTTAATCCCAGATTTCCGCTTGCCTTGGTATAATAGGCCAGACTCAGCGTGGAACCATTCTGTCCGTTCCAGTCTGTCAGTCCATTTTCAATGTCACCATTTTTAATTACTTCTGTGTTGTCTGCCTGTGCTGTCTGAAAACTGAATACACAAAGAAACATAGCACATAACGTCAAAGCTGCAAACTTCATTATTTTTTTCACTTTTCTTTTTACCTCCAATACTTCATTATTCATCCCTGTTACTTCTCCATAACAGTTTGTGAATAAATAAAAACTATAACTTCCTGGATGAACCACCTCTTTCTTTTTGAGTGCTGTATTAATTTTACACTACTTTACAACTTTATAAATGATGCCCCTGTTTCTTAATTAGCTGT
>CAJUFM010000098.1 GCA_910585745.1 uncultured Eubacterium sp.
CACGAAAGTTATCCTGTACGTTATTCTTTTTTGAAAAAGTTGTAAAGTGGTGTTAAATTAAGAAAGTACCTCAAATGTAATATTGCCGGCAATAAGCCTGGTCATTTTTCCCTTTACCTCTTCATCCGGCTCGATTTCCCGCAGTCGGCAGAGCAGCTCCTGCATTTCTGGCAAAAGCTCAGACAGCGGGATCTGCTTTGCACTTACCCAGGATTCCAGGACACCGATGCCAGAATGTCTCGTTCGTATCGGTGCGGATTGCAGCGCTGTCTCAACAAAGTCCTGACCTTCAAGGGGATATCTCCTTAGCTCCTGCAGTAAAATCTCCAAAGCCTGCTGCCTCCAATATTTTACTCCCACACCAAGGCTTTTTTCCGGCCTGGTCTTCATCTCCGATAAAGGCAACTGTTGGCGGAACAGCCCCATCACCTCTTCTTTATTCCCCGGTTCTTCCATAAGGAACGTGCACAGATGATAATTACTTTGGAATGAGGATTTCATCAATGCCAGACTATCCTCCTTATAGTCCAGTTTCAGATCCTGCGCCAGACCGATTGCCCGACCTCCCTTGACAGCTTCCAAAACGGCTTCCCTACAGCGATCCGTCGAAAGAATCTCCCTGCAAAGGGAAACAATCTCTGTATGTTCTGGATCCTCTGTCTCAAAATACATGCGAATATCGCGGACAATCACATAATCTTCCACCTCCGAAGCCATCTGCTTTGCCTTATTCAAAAACAGGATGATGACATCATCGCTGTTATCTATCTCCGAAATTCCCGGAACTGGTCCCTCATCTAAAAGTTCTCCGATCATATCCCTTATTCCGGAAAATTCTTCCCGTGTAGGATCATTCCTTAATATCGTCTCGGCATCCGACTTCCTCCAGCAGGTTAGGGCAGAGTATGCTGGCATGATACGATTATGTACTCCCTCCAGCAGGAGCCATCTCTTAATTTCCACGGAAGCTGGCTCAAGGCGTTCTACTGCATGAATACGCCCCCATCCGTGAATTTTCTTTGCCAGCTGCCAGACTTCATTGTTTCCGTCTTCCCACCGCAGCATGACAAAGATGGCAAAAATAGAAAACTCATCACTAAGCCCGATTGTCCTGATGATCTCTTTCAATTCTTTATGACTGTCTGTATCAAATAACTCCAGTAGCGAGAGCCCATATTTTACACACTCTTTGTCTGACGAATCAACAAGCGCATGAAATCCGTATTCGTATATGTTTCCGGCAGTCAGTTCCTCTTGATGATCCATGATATAGGATTGAAGCGGGTCTATCAAAGATATGGCACTTGCCCCCTTCTCTCCAAGCCTGATGAACAGTTCATCCGCCTTATTAAAATCTTTTCTGTCCGCTGCCTGGACCGCATCGGCCATAAGCGCATAGCTTTCATCAGAAATTTCAGAAAAGCCCATATGATATATGCCCACACCGTCCAGGGCGCCGTCTGCCCAGACTATCTGACTGTCATCCTCAGATAGAACTGGCAGTGTAAAATCCTCTGGCAGTTCGCCATCAATCACTGCCGAAGAAATATACTCAAACAAGGATGGTGCTTTCTCCGATTTTTTCTCCTCCGTCTCTGACCTCTTCCATTTATTCTTCTTATGCCCTGCCAGCACGTCTTTCAGACGAAACTTTTTTAACACGATTTGTCCTCCTCTTCTTTATAGAAATAAATACAGCAAAGCACCAGTGTCCCAGATCCTTATAAAACACTGGTGCTCATTATGTATATTGGCTCGATGGCATGGACTTGAACTCAGCGTCAGCGATATCAGTGACACAGTATACCATTCAAAAGTTCTGTGCGTTCCTTATTCCATATTGCTGACAATTCAGCCTCAGAATGTTTTCTGGCTTCATCCTCTTCAACAGAAATCACAACTCCGCTCGTTTCCTGAACTTCCTCCTGCGCCTCCTCTGCCGCCTGACGCAATTGTTCTTCAGCATCATCGTAACCTTTTAATAGCTTCTTCCACTCCGTCTCTGTATAAGAACCCGCTCCAATCTGGTAACTCTTTTCCGTATCACCATTTTTGATCCTTTGGATATAGTCTGCTTTTTTATCCTGTAGCAGTTGTGAAAAAGTGTCTTTCAATGATTCTTTCTCCTTGTCTCCTCTATCAGCAGACAATATATCCATAATACTTCTTTCACTACTGCCTGCTGCATTTACTAAACCCATATGATCTCCTTTCTGCAATTCCTCTGGCATTCAGAATTGCCAAGCTCTCCATAAACTGGGCCGAGCTTTTTCATTATTTTATACTGTTTGAATTTTTACAGCAGCTGCGCGATCACATTTCATTTTCCTCCTGCTGTTTCACCTCCTGACCTGAAAAGCCTAATCTGCATACCGCTATATTATATATCGTAAAAAAAGTACAAAACCTTCATTAAAAAGTAAGTTTCCGGATATCGATCTGTTTATTATCAATGGTCCAGATCTGTTCCTTTGTGTGATATGTCAGCACAATCTCAAATTCTACACCGCTGGATGACACAAGACAATAATAGCGCTCGCCAAATACACTTACCGGCTTGTGCCATTTTACTTTGTCGATCTTTAATTTAAGATCTCCCAGCCTCACATAGATCGGCAGCACGACGCCACCGGTGGAAAAACTGGCGATGGCCGGGATCACCGTCTGCCGTTCATTATTCAGTTCCTCATTCACCCACTCTTTTTCTGTCTCAAAAAAAGACACAGCAATCACCTCTTTTTTAGTATAGGCTGTTGTGTCTTTATTATATAGAACATATATTCTGTTTTCAATGGAAATTGCATCCAGCTTCCTGCCATTCTGACCCGCCGCCGGGCTAACCAAAGTAAACCAATTCCTCTTCTGGCGCTTCTGCCGGCTCTACCTTTTCTGCGTATAGAACCGGAAAATCCATATCATGCTTACGACTCCTCTGGGTCTTTACCTTTACTGTCACTGTCACCCAGGAATTGGCGGCAAGTTCAGAAGCCTCAGGAAAATGGCACATAAAACCTATTTTTGCAATGTCGTCCTCGCAGCAGGTCATCGCCTGTCTGGAAGGCACAAAGGCATCCTTAGGAAAGGAGCGGTTCCGATAGACCTGTCCTTTGAACTGAATGGTTTTTCCTGTATATTTTTCCGGATGCTCGCTGATATCCAGATACCAGAGGCCAAAATCATCATCCTCCAGCGCAATAAAATCCTGGTTGATATCATAGGGAAGTTCCTCCGCAATATTGCTCTCCACCGTTCCGTCCTCTGCTTCAAACAGAACCTGCGCCCTCCGGTTGATCGCCTTTACACTTCGCCTGGCTGTGGGTTTGTTCATGGCGTCGGTACAACGGTTGAAGATCACCAGATCCGCCATCTGAAAATGCGCCATCAAAAGCGGTTTCATATTGCTGCTGTACACTTCATAAGTAAGGGCATTCACCGTTGTAAAGGTCTGCACCACGATCCAGTTTTCCGGCAGAACCTCTCCAAAAAGCTGCTCTATATCCCACATTCCATTGTATTCGATAACCACCCGGTTTGGCTTGTACTTTTCCTGAAGTTTCCTGCAGGCTTCCTCTGTAAACTCCTCTTCCTCCTCGATGACCACACAGGAAATGCGGTTCTGCATAAGCAGTTCATCCTCAATCTCATGCTCCCCCTCCTCACAGAGGATCAACAGAGTTTTAGATCCGTCAGAGAAATTTCCCTCCTCGATCACTTCCTGAATGCAGGTAGTCTTTCCGCTTTCTAAAAAACCAGTAAACAGATATACTGGTATCTCTTTATTACCAAACATGAACCCTTCCGCCTTTCTGAATCTTTGATCCGCATTACTTTCCGATAAACAGTGCTTTCAGACCGTCTTCCTCCAGGCCGGCGCCAATCACACAGATTCTTCCTGTATAATCTGCGCTTCCCCGGCGGATCTCATATTCTCCGGGCACCATATCAAAGTGGAACCACTCGCCTTCCTCCGCCGGGACAATTCCCTTTGCCCGGAGGACCGTCCCCAGCTTCACCTCTTCATCCGCAATCTTTTCTAATATATCTTTTAGTTCCGCCTCCGAATATTTGTGGGCGGTCTCCATACCGATACTTGTAAATACATCATCGGCATGATGATGGTGGTCATGATCATGGTCGTGCCCACACCCACAGCTGCACTCCTCCCCGTGGTGATGATGCTCATGCTCTTCGTGATGATGGTCGTGACAGCATTCTCCATCGTGATCATGGTCATGGTGGTGAACATGGCCGCACTCCGGACAAACCTCTGCCGCTTGTAGAAGTTCCCTTTCCAGACTGTTCTCCTTTTCCATAGCAGCCAGGATCTGTTTTCCGTCAATCTCCTCCCAGGGCGTTGTAATGATCGGCGCCTCTTCATTATGCTCCCGGAGCATCTCCAGACATGTCTGGAGTTTGTCTTCCTTCATCGCTCCGGTACGGCTGAGCACGATGGTGCCGGCATGTTCGATCTGGTTATTATAAAACTCACCAAAATTTTTCATATACATTTTACATTTGGCGGCATCTGCCACCGTCACAGAACTGTTGAGCTCCACTGTCTCTTCCGGCAGCTTTTCCTTCACGCCGAGAACTGCCTTGATCACGTCTGAAAGCTTACCCACGCCGGAGGGCTCGATGATGATGCGGTCAGGAGAATATTTCTCCAGCACTTCACCCAGGGCAGTCCCAAAATCCCCTACAAGGGAACAACAGATACAGCCGGAGTTCATCTCCGTGATATTAATGCCTGAATCTTTCAAAAAGCCGCCATCGATACCGATCTCACCAAATTCATTTTCGATCAGTACCAGCTTCTCTCCCTCAAATGCTTCCTTGATCAGTTTCTTGATCAAAGTCGTTTTTCCAGCTCCGAGAAAGCCGGATACAATATCAATCTTTGTCATTCTCTTCTTTCTCCTTCTTTATTTCTTCATCCGGTTCACACCGCTTCAAAATGCTGATAATCTTTGGAATGCTTCCAGTCTCCTCCCCAGGAAAATCCGTATTTTTTAAAGATCTTATACACCTTATCCCCCCGGTGGATCATATAGTCCTTGTATTTTCCCTTACATTTGGAAATCTCCCGGACTTTATATGCCCTGCTGTTTGCCGGAGCAATCCCATAAGACGTAATATAAGGATTGATCCTGGGGTTGATATCTATGGCAAGACCCTGGCTGTGCTTGGACAGCTTATTGGAATTTGCCACTTTACGGTAATTAAATGCCGATGTATTATTATCTGCCATCGACGCCTCATCCTCTGCTCCATATTCATCCACCAGTTTCATCTTTTCTATAGGATACCTGAGTTTATAAAGCTGGTAGAACACCTTCAATGTCCGGCGGGCGATCTTTTTATTTACGATCATCTCACCTTCCTGCACATTTCCATCAAAATCAATATAGCGGACCTGCAGATAGCGCAGAGTATCCAGGGAAATCTTAGCCCCCTTCTTATAGGACCTGCCCTGGATCCGTTTTTTTATCTCCTGATCGATCTTTTGGGAGGTAAACCCCTTCTTATAGGTATATTTTCCGCCCCCTGCAATACAGGGCTCTGCCATCCAGATCAGCGTCGTCGTAAAAACCACCGCCGTCACTGTAAAAATCCTGCACCAGTCTCTTTTTGTCATCATCTTCTAACTTATACCTTTTCCTTTCAAAAGTCAAATCTTTCTCTCTATCTTACAACAAACAAAACAATTAAACAAGACCACTCTGTTTCTTTTTTCTCCTTTTCCAGCTATAGAATCCATAGGCGTCATTGACCAGAAATATAACAAAACACAGGATCATCGGCAGATATCTCAATTCCGACAGTGTTGCCATCACCCATAAAATAATAAGAACTACATCATTCGCCCCATAAGCCACAGCATACCAGGGACTTCTCAGCATCATCAGGCTGGAGGCCAGAAAACTATCAAAGAAAAAAGATTCTGAAAAAAAGACTTGATTTTCTCAGCCTGACGTGATATTATAGTTGTCGGAAGTTTTTTCGGGGTATGGCTCAGTTTGGCTAGAGCGCATCGTTCGGGACGATGAGGCCGCAGGTTCAAATCCTGTTACCCCGATAAAAAAATGGCAGAGCGAAAGTTCTGCCATTTTTATTTACACGGGCGGCACCAAATTGGCGTCCATGATCAATCCCTCACCGCCTACTTAAACTTCACGGCAGTTCCATATGCCATGACTTCTGCCGCTCCCTGCATAACTGCTGCTGAGGCATACCTGACATTCACGATGGCATCTGCTCCCAGGCTCTCCGCTTCCGCTACCATTCTCTTCGTAGCAAGAGCTCTTGCATCATTCATCATATCTGTATATGCTTTCAGCTCTCCTCCCACAAGGGTTTTAAAACTCTGGGTAATATCCCGCCCTACATTTTTTGACTGGATCGTACTTCCCTTCACCAGTCCAAGCATCTCCAGCTCTTTTCCACTGATCGTTTCAGTATTGACTAAGATCATCTTCTTCTCCGCTCCTTATCTCTTTTATTCTGCTCGCAGTAACACCGATCATCACTCCTGCCAGGGCGAGAGGCACAAAGATAAGAAGCCCCTTCACCAGACCAGATATGCCGCTGATCAACGCCAGCAATACCGCCAAGCCAGCATAATAGATCACAAATAGAACCGCGATCACTACCGGGGCGACCATTTTCTTTCCGTGAAGGTTCATTTACACATCCATCCCCTCATCTTTTAACGTATCCTTCACACCAGCCACAACCGCTGTAACAGCTGCCACCACTACGACCACTGCAATGATAACCAGCGCTACACTGCCTGTAAGAATTCCCATTATCTAACACCTGCCTTCCATCTGAAACATACTTAAGGAATTGATACCAGGAACAAAAAATTTTCTGTCCCCAGCATCATAAATTATTTCCATTGTACCATAAAATCATAAATGATACAATCCCATTCCCACTTGAATTCAGGGCGGCAGCAAATCAAATGATCAATACAGGAATCTTTGACTTCTTGGCATCCTTCAGAATACTTTTTAAGAAATCGGATATTTCATTACTGCTCATGTTTTTAGAAAGACCTGATTCATAGATCGAATCTATGACTATTAATTCAGAGTACTCCGAATTAACAAATTTCTTGGCAGCGATTAAAGCATCTACAGAATCACATTTTACAAGAGTAAGATAATCATGAATAATATCATGTGCTCTTGCCTGTGTCCGGGTATATGCATTTCCACCGTCAAGGTACATAATGTTTGCTCCGATTATTTCTTTCTGCAGGGAAGAAATAATGGTAAAAGCTAATTGTCTGCTATTCATATGCATCTCTCCTAGTATAATAATGGTGTAGTCAATCAAGACTACTTGGTTAATATGTTTCTT
>CAJUFM010000099.1:0-4873 GCA_910585745.1 uncultured Eubacterium sp.
CTCTTGACACTTTTAGCTGTTATCTGTCCTTTTATCTATGTCTCAACAACTCTGGCAAGTATCATCAACGGCTTGTCCAGAACGCACATTACCTTTCGCAATACCGTATCCGGGCTTCTGGTGCGAATCCTGTTTCTAATTTTTGTAACCCCAAAATACGGAGTATACGGGTATCTGCTGGGGCTCCTTCTCAGTCAGATGATCATCAGCATCCTGGACAGTGTATACCTGATACGGAACAAATATACTCAGATCGATCTAGGAAAATGGCTTATCCTGCCGGCAGCATTATTTACTTCTTCGATTTACCTGTTCCGGCTGATGGCACAAAAAATATGCCTTTCTCTTCATATCGAAAAAGACATATTTTTGCTAATATCCATTGTACCTGCCTTTTTTGTCTCCTTCTATATCTTTCACGCCCTGGGGCTGGTCAGCCGACGGGACTTTTCATAGGAGCTCTAATAACTCCTGTTCTGTAATGATTGGTATGCCGAGTTCTTTTGCTTTTTTATTTTTGGAAGATGTGGAAGCACTATCGTTGTTTACGAGATAGTCTGTATTCTTACTGACAGAACCACTTACTTTTCCACCAGACTGTTCAATCCTCTCTTTGCATTCACTACGGTTTGAAAAATGTTCCAAACTTCCAGTGATAACAAAAGTCTTACCCTCCAAACCGCCAGGAGAAGAAGATTTTTCAGGCATGGATATGTTTAGGATATTCTCCAGTTTCTGCAGCAGATCATGATTTGCCTTCTGGGAAAAATACTCCACAAATGATCTGGCAAGTTTTTCCCCGATTCCATCGATGGCAGTCAGCTGTTCTTCTGTCAGACTGTGAAACTCCGTCAGTCTCATCGGATAGGTATGGCACACAAGCTTTGCCATGCTGAGACCAAAACCTTTGATCCCAAGAGCATACACAACCCGTTCCAGCGTCACTGTTTTAGCTTCTTCAATCGCTTCGATGAGATTCTGAAAAGATTTCTCTCCGAATCCTTCCATTGTCTCAATCTCTTCCTTATACTGCTCCAGAGAAAAAATATCGTTAAGATTCTGGAGCCAGCCCCTGGCAATGAATTTTTCCAGGGTGGCTTCTGAAAGACCATCTATATTTAATGCATCCCGGCTGACAAAATGAGTAAAACCTTTAATCTTCTTTGCATAGCATTCCGGATTTACACAAAATAAGAATTCAGATCCATTTTCCTGAATACGCTCTGTCTTCTTCTGACAGACCGGACATCGATCTGGAATTGGCAGATCATCACTCCCTGTCAGATTTTCATGAATTTGTGGGATGATCATATTTGCCTTATACACGGTGATATGATCCCCGATCCCCAGCTTCAGTTCTTTCAAAATACTGATATTGTGAACACTGGCACGGCTTACAGTCGTCCCTTCCAGCTCCACGGGTTCAAAAATTGCCACAGGATTGATCAGGCCAGTTCTGGAAGCACTCCACTCCACCTCTAACAGCTCCGTCTCAGCTAACTCATCCTGCCATTTAAATGCAATGGAATCCCTGGGGAATTTAGCTGTCCTCCCCAGGCTGCGGCTATAATCAATATCGTCATAGGTCAGCACCAGCCCATCACTTGGCAAATCCATTCCTCCAGCGATCTCTTCGGAAAATCCAGCAACTTCTTCTCTGATATTTTCTGCGGTTACAACTTTATAAGGTACCACATCAAATCCAAGTTTCTTCAAAAAATGAAGTATCTCTTCTTTACTTTTAAATGCAGATTCTTTTCCATCCGTCTCAATCTGATTATAGACATAAAAATGAACATTTCTCTCTGCTGTGATCTTATTATTCAGCTGCCTGACGGTTCCGCTGCACAGATTCCTGGGATTCTTATATTTTTCCTGAATATCTGTAAAAGAACGATTCAACACTTCAAAATCAGAATATCGGATCAATGCTTCTCCCCGGATTATAAGTTCTCCATCATAACGAATCTTTGAAGGTATATTCTTGAAAGTTTTCGCATTATTTGTTATTACCTCACCAACCTCGCCATTTCCGCGGGTCAAGGCTTTGACAAGAACTCCTTCCTGGTAAGTCAGGATCACACTGAGTCCGTCCAGTTTTAAAGACAAAAGTCCTTTTCTGTCACCTAGCCATTCTGCCAGTTCCTCTGTATCTTTCGTCTTTCCCAGTGAAAGCATGGGAGCCACATGGGCTTCCTTGGGAAGCTCGCTGAGTGTTTCATATCCTACGTTAATGGTCGGACTGTTTGCCATAACAATCCCTGTTTTTTTCTCCAGAGCACAAAGTTCATCATATCCCTTATCGTATTCAAAATTTGTCATGATCTCATCCTGCCCCTGGTAGTAAACCTGGGCAGCATGATTGAGAGCAGCTATCAGCTCCTTCATTCTTTCGATATCACTCATTATAAAATTTCTGTCCTTTCAATGATTGTTCCAATACCTGTAACTCTTCCTCTGTCAGATAACGCCACTTTCCTTCTGGAAGAAAATCAAGATAAATGTTCATAATACGGATCCGCTTAAGGCTGACCACCCGGTATCCGAAATATTCACACATTCTCCGTATCTGTCGGTTCAATCCCTGGGTAAGAATGATCCGAAAGGTCCGTTCATCCATCTTCTCCACCTGGCATGGCCTGGTCATTGTATCAAGAATCGGTACTCCCTGCCGCATCGCTTCTAGTATTTTCCCCTTGACCGGACGATCTACTTTGACAACGTATTCCTTCTCATGTCCGTTCTTTCCTCGTAAGATCCGATCGGTCAGTTCCCCGTCATTTGTAAGAAGAATCAGACCAGTAGAATCCTTATCCAGTCTTCCTACGGGATAAATCCTCTGCTCAAATCCGATATAGTCGATAATATTGTCTTTGTCTTTTTTGCTGCTGGTACAGACAACACCTGCCGGTTTATGAAAAGCGATCACCACCTGGCCGGTTTTCTTAACAACCGGTTCACCGTCCACACAGACGCATTGTCCTGACATCACTTTATCTCCAAGTCCTGCCGGTCTGCCATCAACGCTCACCCTTCCAAGGCCCAAAAGACGGTCTGCTTCCCGCCTGGAACAATAACCGCAGGTACTCAGATATTTATTCAGTCTAATTTGTTCCTCCAAATCAAAAACTCCTTATTCTCAAAAGAGCCTGCCGGTACTCCTGTCCGGTAAAAGTACCAGACCGCCCCGTGTCAGGCTCTTATCTCTGTTTGATGACATTAGTTAAAACTAATTTCAATCTGGCGTCATCAAACATGTATATCGTGTTCTTCTATATCTAAGCATTTTGAAATAACTTATTTTATATTTTATCAATATCAAGTACCCTTGTCCCTACTGAGCTGGTGCGGCACTGGGCGCCGCCGCATTCGAATCTGGTGTGGGTTGCCCCGCCGCATTCGGATCTGGTGTAGGCTGCCCCGCCGCATTTGGATCCGGTGTAGGCTGACCCGCTGCATTCGGGTCCGGCACTGGTGAAGCAGCTGTATTCGGGTCTGTTGCCGGCTGCTCATTCTTGCTGGCAAAAGCTGCAATCTCCTGATCCATCTTCTGATAAAGCTGTTTGAATACCTCGTCTGTATTGATTGCCTCCTGCAGCTTATTGGCAACTTCCTCCTGAAGATCTACCACATGTGAGTTCTTATCTGCCGCCAGAATAAATTCTTCCTCATGCTCTTCCAGCGCACTCAGATAGATCAGATTTTTTCCATCAGAACCTACCGTAACATATACACCACTCAGACAGGGAGCCAGAGTTTCAATATTTTTCAATTTCATGTCATAGCGGATGTAGACACGCAATGCCCCATTTTCCTCATTTTTCAGGGAATAGCATAGGATATTTCGATAATCTTCCACATATTCTGCCTGGGTAATAAGCTTTTCCTGATCAATCTGGTTGATGTCACTTACCAGGGGCTCCATCATCTCCATATTGACATCCCGTTTCGCCTGAAAATAACTGTTGATCAGATTTATAATATTTTCATCCGTACATTTTGGAAGAGCGGCATCCTGAATCGGATTTGAACTCTCTCCCCCAGTAGGAATCAATGTAAGGATTAAAAAACTAAGGAGCAATGCTCCAATGGAAATAACAATGATCAGTTTTTTATATTTTAATTTCATAGAATCAACCTTCTTATCCTTTTATAGTAAACTGTAAAGATATCGTGCCAAACAAATTATATCAATTTATCCCGTATTTGTCCATCATTTTAAGGAGTTTTTTATCTCGATGAGTTCTTCTGCCTCAAAAGAATAATCTGAATTACAAAAATGACAGTTCATCTCAACAGGCTTTCCCTCCTCGATCAGAGATTCCAATTCCTTTTTTCCTATGGCGGCAAGAGCTTTTCTCACCCGCTCTTTAGAGCACCCACAATGAAATCGGGCTGGAATTTTTTCAGTGATCTCCAGATCAAATCCATCCAGAATATATTCCAGCATGGATTCAGGGGTATGTCCTTTTGTGTACATCGTAGTCACCGGCTCAATGTTTTTGAGACGTTCTTCCAGCATGGTGATCACTTCTTCCGAAGCATCCGGCATGAGCTGTATCATATAGCCGCCGCTTTCCCGTACCGTATTGTCTTTGTTCATCAAAACTCCCAGCGCTACAGATGAGGGTGTCTGTTCTGAAACAGCATAATAATAGGTGAGATCCTCTGCGATTTCTCCGGAAACAAGATTTATGCTTCCACTATAAGGCTCTTTTAAACCCATATCCCGGATCACGGTCAGGACTCCCAGATCCACGGCCCGTCCCACATCCAGTTTTCCGGCGCTGCTCGCCGGAAGCAGGACCTGGGGAACCAGAGGAAAGCCTTTGACATTTCCTCTGGCATCTGCGGTTACGGTGATTCCTTTTAC
>CAJUFM010000099.1:4883-6677 GCA_910585745.1 uncultured Eubacterium sp.
CGATCTTTACGGTCAACAGATCTTTTTCTCCCTTCATCATCGCTCCCATCATTGCTCCTCCAGACAGCAGCCTGCCCAGTGCGGCTGTGATCACCGGACTGGTATTGTGACGACGCCTGGCTTCTTCTACAAGCTGCCTGGAAGTTATGGCAAAACACCGGATCTGCTCCTTTGCTGCAACTGCTCGAATCATATAATCACACATAAAATTTCCTCCTGGATAAAAAACTTCTTTACATTTTAACGAATGTTGTATATAATGAGAGAGATGCATCAGTGGCTCAATGGATAGAGTAGCGGCTTCCGAAGCCGTTGGTTGGGGGTTCGAGTCCCTCCTGGTGCATTTTTTTCATGCCCTGGATCACTCGAATTTCTTTTCCGCTCTGCGATAGATATATACCCGGTCTGATAGAACTTCATCCTCATCTACATATCTTTGATTAATATTATTTACCATAGAAGAAAACGTTCTATGAAGATCATCCTCCCCGACGGGAACTACGATTATTTCGTGAATACTGCTGGGAAGCAGGTACAGATCCGAATCATATTCCTTGGCGATCTCTTCAATCACACCATCATAGAGAACTACCGAGGCACCGTTTATACCAAGTTCATTCGAGACTACTATCATATCTATTTTTTCTTCATTTGTCAAATCTTCTTCCGGTTTGAGCTTCCATTCTCCCGGATCCATATAACGCTCTATCAGCTGGCTCAGTTCACATACCCGCGCCGGAAGCAGTTCTGGCGTGTTCTTTTTCGCCAGCTTTAACAGCTGCTCCACAGAGATCCCCCACCTCTGCTGCAGTTCCCTGGTAATTTTTAATGACTGCATGCATGAATCATTGATGGACACCACCAGATGAAAGGTAATTGCCATATCCAGAAAAGGAATATAGGGCATATCTTTGAGCATATATGAATTTCTTTCTCTGGAAACCAGCCGGTATATGATCCTGTCCTGGCAGCCGACATAGTCAACGCTCATTCCGCTGATGCGCTGTAGTCCCATTATGCTTTTTTCATAGCGCCCGATCACTTCTTTTATAGCATCCTGTATAGTTACTTCCTGAACTTTGTAACTTTCATACAAATCTTCAATATAAATCGTCGGAGCTATATTTTCTGTTTTTTTCTGAAACATGATACCGATATACTCTGTAGAATTATTTTTCATCGTAACCGTATCCGATATTTCATATTGATCCCCTAGTTGTCCCTGTGCTCCCACGGCTATCAACGCCGCAAAATCTTTTAACTCCATTCTATCATCCTTTCGCTTATCTTTATAGAGATTCTTCGATGATAAAAGCACCCCCTTTTTTCACTTTTTTGAGTCTGGAAAAATTTGATTTTAGATTTTCAGAAATAGGTGAAATGAAGAATTTCTTATGGACTAATTCTAACAGAATTTTTTCTTGTCTGCAACGATCATATAAGGGAGTTTTCCGTCACAACTGGGAGTTTTCTTTTGTTTTCGAGTATTTCCTAAGAAAAAAACTGCTGCTACAGTAGTTTTTGTTTCCATACTACTTTCGCAACAGTTCTGTTTGATCTACAATGAAAATGAAGAATTCTGACGCCGGTATGTATCATTATCTTTCTGTCTCAATTCACCCTCTACCTGCGCCAGTTTTTTCTCCAGTTCCCTGACTTTCTGTTCGTCCCCGGCAGCCGACTGGATCTGCTGTTCCAGTTGCTGTTGTCTCTCTTTCAGCCGTTTGATCTCCCTGTCCACCCTATCCGTATTCCCGACACACTTCTCCCCGGATTTTTTCGGATCATCAAAAA
>CAJUFM010000100.1 GCA_910585745.1 uncultured Eubacterium sp.
AAAATAAATATAAAAAATTTTTATTTTACTATTGACATTTATTAGCTGGACTTTCGTTTTCCATAGTAATTTTCTGTTTTCTCTTAACATTTCTTGAATTTTTTTATTTAATCCTTCTGGCGGATCAGATGTTCCGTATCGACACCCCGCATCAGAAATGAAACAACTCCTATACCAGCCACAAACACCAGACCTGCGATCATACACGCCATTCTCATGATGGCTCCTGACATATAATCTACACCTTCTCTTACAAACACAAATCTGCTTGCCAAAACTCCGGGCAGGAGAATCACAGCAATCTCCAGCAGGAGCGGAACCAGGATCATACTCAGAGAACATCCATTCATCAAATATATGCCATAAACCCTGCTGTTGGACTGTATCTTGTCATAAAAGGTGATAAAAATACCATACAATGTAAAACTGGACAGAGTAACAGACAAGATCAGCAGGATTCTAATGCTGACAACAGATTCGTTCCGCAGAAGATCCACTCCCATGGTGGTACCTATCACCTGAACCGGCGGAAGTTCAAACTCTTTTCCCACATCCCGGAACACTGCGACCTGTTCTTTCACTTTTCCTTCTGGAATCTGTGCAATTCCAGCTTCTAAACTCAAGCAAGAAAGATATGCATATTTTTTGATCTCATCTACTTTCTCAGCAGGTTCTGACACCTGTATGCCAAAGGGTAAAAGCATCCGGGAATCCAACTGACAAAAATCGGTATTAGGAGAAGCCGGATATTCCGGGATCATAGCCCCTTTCTCCAATATGCCTGCCACCCTGCAGGGGTAAACATATCCCCAACACCGGAGACTGAACTCATCCCCTGGCCTCATGATACCCTTATAATCGCTCCCTAGCAGGACGGGGATGGGATCTGACCAGTGGGCCAGTCTCAGATTCTGCTCCGTAAAGCCCTCTCCCTCCTGGGTTGTGAGGCCAAAATGCCGATAAGCCCTTAGGTCAACCCGTGCTCCTTTCATCTCCAGCAGGCTGCATATCCCCTCTTCCCCAAACTCCGCCATAAATGCCTCTCTCCGTGTTTCCAGCAGGAAATTCAAATAGCTTCTGTTATCAAAAATGTGCTTTACATCCTCTTCTTTCATGATAATTCCAGGTATTTCCACTGAAATTATAGGACAATCCTTAGAGGACCTTATGGTTTCATAATAATCCATCATATTTTGGCAGCCCGTGACCGTCATTAGACTATCTTCAATCTCACTGTCATTTTCCGCCATAAACTCCAAAGGACACCTGATTCTGTCCCCCACCTGCTGTGTTATATCAGGATATCGGTCTCCCAGATCAAAGTAGTAGGAGCCCATGATCACCGTCATCACAAGACTGATGGAAAACATAACCATCAGCAGCAGATTTTTCAGCAGACTCTTATGAAAACTCCGGAAAAATTCCTCGGTCATAAATCTTATTTTTCTCATACACTACTCCTAATTTAAATTTAAGGACCAGCGGGCGCCAAAACCAGAACTTACTAATTACTTGACCACTCTACTCTGCTACCGCTGCCGACTTGATAACTATGCCAAGCAGTTCCTGCACTAAAACTAGACGCTGATCTAACTGATACAGTTCCACTACCACTTTTATATGTCCACCTTCCATTACCAATTTTGGCTCCCACCTTTAAATTGAGTGCAAATCCTCTGTCATCGTAAGCCGACACTTTCGTATAACTGTAATAGCCATTTGAATCCTTCTTTGTTACTCCATATCAATCTGGGGCTGCCTGTGCCACAGATGAGATCATACAAACTGCCATCATGGTCAAGATCATCCCTGCCACTGCTTTTTTACCATTCTTCCATAATTTCTTCATATATATCATTGCTTTCGTTTTTCATTTAGCTAATTTTTTGTTTTCTCATAATTTCTTTGCATGGTTTTGCACATCCTGAGTTTTTCAAAAACTCGCTAATAAGTTTGTCAAAACTTATTTTCTCTTGACATTTCTTCATAATTCATAGATAATGTAAGTGTTATGTATCTCGGCGTTCTTTTCGGTATTGCACTACCATATGAAAAGAACGCTTTTTTCAATTTCTACTCTGTAAACAGACTTAATATTCTTATACCTTCTTTCACCTCCCCTTTTTTAATCAGCAACAAGAACATTCTCCCGTATTTCTTCTCCTCATTGCATAATATAAATATACTACAATAATTTATATTTGTCAAATACTATTTATATAAAAGTATTTTGCAATTAAAATATTTGACTTTTTCTCTTAATTCATGTACAATATAAGTATTCTCCCAACCAGAAACATAAAATATAAGACGAACCAAAGGCTGGTATCTATGACAAAACAAACTCGAAAACAAAATAATATGAAACGGGGTACGATTGAACTCGTTCTTCTTCTTCTTCTTCAAAAAGGACAAAAGTACGGATATCAATTATCCCAGGAACTTGAAGAATACAGCGACGGTGAATACGAGCTGAAAGAGGCGACGATGTACCCCACATTATATCGTTTGACACAAAATGGACATTTGACCTGCAGCCAGGTAAAAGTAGGTGTCCGCCGTACTCGTGTATATTATGAAATTACATCTTCTGGCCGGGAACACTTGCAGAACCTTAAACAGGAATATGCTTCCATAACTGGTGCTGTAGATAAAATTATAGAAAATACCAAGTAATATTGTAATGGAGGACCAGATCTTGGATAATAAAGTGCTAAAAAAATATCTTCGTCAGGTAAAACATATTTATCATGGAGACAAAAAACATAAAAAACAGTTTCTTCAGGATGTAGAAGATGCCCTTTTATGCTATGCAGAATCCCATCCCGGCTGTTCCTATGATGACATCGTTCATAAATTTGGATCACCAGATGAACTTCGTGAATCTTTTTCTTCCTCTTACATGTTAAAGCAACGAAGCATATTACTATATCGGTTTGTTATCCTTTTTGCTGTTCTCTTAACAGTATCGATCATACTTTTTACTGTCAATTATGCCACAAATTCTTTTGATAACTCAAAAGGGCACTACAAAGAATACATAAAGCAAAAAGATATGACAAATACCAGCTCTCCAACGCCGAACCTTACTCCCTATGAGGAGTACACAATTGATTAAGGAGATGATACTTATGAAAAGAATACTATCCCTTTTATTTATGTTGACACTGATCACTTGCTTTGTACATACACCCACTGCTTCGGCAGCTACATCGGTGCCCCGGGTTAGGACCACCATTACAAAAGACGATGGTGGAGGCTATTATGTAGAGACGATAACCGAGACCAGTCCCCTGTCCCCCTATGGCATCAGCCCCTATAGCGCCACCGCTGCCACAGTAGACAGAACAAAATCTATTGAATATTATAATTCCAGCAATTCTCTCTGCTGGCGGTATTCCCTGACGGGGACCTTCCGCTACATTACCGGGATCAGTGCCGTGTGTGAAAGTTCCAGGGCTAAACTGTCGATCTACAACCCCACTTATTCCCTATATGATGAAAAACACTCCCACTCCGGGAGCACCGCCACAGGAACAATCAAAATGAGACGTCAAACACTGATAAAAAGCAAAACTATTTCTATTACATGCAGCAAAAATGGAACTTTTAGTTAATAACGGAGACTTCTATGAACCAGAAAAAAGAATTAAAAAAGATTGCCAAACAAGCATTTCCCTTTTCCAAGTATTCCTTTTTTGAGAGAGGAAACTATAGAAAAAACCTATATAATGAGATGTCTGCCTATTGGCGCAATCATCCGGAGACCTCACCGGAAGATATAAGGAATTTATTCTGCGGAGAGGAAAGCATGGATGAGGAGTATACAAACATCGGTATTCCCAAAAAAGCAAAGATGTGTTTCATTATTTTAGCATTATTGATCATTATCTGTATTGCGCTTTTCCTTATTTCTGGTTCATGGGATGCCCCTATGATTACAACGAATTGATGTAAGAGATACACTTTATTATTATCAGAAAATCAACCGGGAATATTTTTAACATCATAAAATATTCCCGGTTGCTGTTTTTTCTCCAAAAAAACTTTTCAAAAATCTCCTGGGCTTATTGAGTTTTCACCAAAATAATACATATACACATCTTCCAGATTATTCCCCTGGACTTTTTCGATCAGCGCCGCTGGCACATCATCAGCAGCTAACTTTCCATCTTTCATGATCAGAATCCTGTCAGCGATACTCTCTACATCACTTACTACGTGGGTTGCCAGTAAAATAATTTTATCCTCAGAGATCCGCCTGATATAGTTCCGCAGATTTACCCTTTCTTTGGGATCCAGACCTGCCGTAGGTTCATCCAGAATCAATATTTTAGGATCTCCCAGCAGCGCCTGGGCGAGAAGGGTGCGTTGCCGCATCCCTCCAGAAAACTCCTCCATCTTTAAATCTGCTGCCTGCGAAAGATTTACCACCCGAAGCAGCTGTTCAATTTGCTCTTTTGCCCTCTTTCTTGCTATCCCCTTTAATTCTGCCATATAAAAAAGAAACATCCTCGCTGAAAAATTATCATAATATCCTTGCTGCTGGGGCATATAACCCACCAATGCCCGAAAAGAAGCTCCCAATTTCAGAATATCAACTCCATCATAAAGAATACTTCCTCCGGTACGGCGTACATTATCTGTGATCAAATTCATGAGTGTACTTTTCCCCGCACCGTTTGCTCCCAACATTCCATATACTCCCTTACGAAAAGTATAATTAAATTCTTTTAACACTTCTTTATGTCCATACCTTTTCACTAAATTTTCAATCTTTAACATATGTCAGCCTCCTTATCTTTTTGCTGGCCACAAGCAAAAGAACAATAAATACACCAATTACTGCCTCTTTGCCTATGCCAGATACTCCCTGTCTAAAAAAGTGGGAAACATGAATTATTTTCGTGATTGAAAACCAGGAAAACATCTCCAGCCCCATTAAATATAAAATTGAAGGGAGTAGAAGCAAACCACACAGTAAAAAACTGATTTCCTGGTTTTTCAGCCACATAGCAATTTCACAATACACCACAGCCGATAAAAACAGCCAAAAAAGACGGGCCGCATATACCCACAGGCAATACTGCCAGATCGTAACGTCCACTGGAACCTTTGCCATAAAAGACAGACTTTGAACAGGGGCACTCAAACCGCTTAATGAATATGTCCTTGATATATTGTAAAGCTCCATGCCGTTCAAAACCAGCCACAAAAATACTACTAAGATGGCAACCATAGTATATTTTCTTTTCCGCAGACAGCTGCGTCCTTTTAGAGAAGCCCGCAGCAAAAATTCCATAGAAGATTTCTTTTCGTAAGTAAACACTCCCGAAATCAATAGCATCATGCACAAAGAAACCAGCAAAGTAGATTCTGCCATACTTCTTTCTCCCTTTTTCCCAAACAGGTACCGATACCCATCGGGGTTAACCAGCCACAGATCCTTTTCCCTATTCCCTTTTGCATAGTCAACCCTTTCCTTCAATTTTTTCAGGCCGTTGCTGTAATATGCAGCGGCGGGGTGGTCTTCTTCCTGAAGCTGCACTAACTGTCTTTCCCTCTCTGTTATCTCTCTATCCACCTGTTCCGTGACAGGTCCAGTCCACTCCTCGTAAAATTCCTTCATATACTCCCCAGTACTTCCCAGCGTCAGCTGTTCACCCTCCGACTGAGGCTGCCACACTCCCTTGATCAGAATGATAAAAAAGAATATCAAAATATAAAGGCCCTTTTGGGACACGAGCATTTTGTACCCCTCAAAAAATTTCCCTGGCATTCTGGACAGTACACTTCTTATCCGGCAGAATATTTTTTGTACTGCCCTTTCTAATAAATGCTTTTGATAACAGGGACGCCTTTTACTGGAAAGCACTATACAAAAAACTGCGAGAAATACGCTAAGAAAAACGATTGCTATGTAGATCCATTCTTTTCGCTCCAAGCAAATACTCCCTGCTGTATATAATTGATACTCTCCATATAACGGATTCATATCCAGGAGTGTAAGGATATTAATATATTTTAACATGCTCAGCTGACTCTGGTCAGGAAGCCACTGTTTAAAAGAATACTCTAATACAAAAAACATTCCACAAATGGTCAGTGCAATTTTACTGTTATGAATCATAAGTAAGATCATCCAGCACAAAAGGGTTACCACAAAAATCCCACATGCAGAAACCAGACTTAAAACACAAAAAAATGCAATTCCATTCACTGGCAGTATACAGCCTTTCAAACTATTTACATATTGGATCGGCTGCCAGAGAGCTGATATATTTTGCGCTTTCGCACAAGCTAATAACAGGAGTACAAAATTGAAGATCACGCTGCTTCCAATAGCTGCAAAAAAATAATATAAAAGATGCCTGAGAGCAAGGACCCCTCTTCCTCTCTTTGTGGCATATACCAGTGGAAACAATCC
>CAJUFM010000101.1 GCA_910585745.1 uncultured Eubacterium sp.
TATCCTTTTCCGTCAGCAGCCCATTCTGCTCAAGCAGCTCTCTCAACTGCTTTTCCGATATAGCTTTCTCCCGGCTGCCATCCTCCACATTGTATTTCATAACGGAAATGGCATTTTCTTCGGAATAATACACATCCTTTCCTATGGCAGCATGTGCCATTCCCCAGACCATTTCACCGGTTATTTGGGTAATCTCTGCCGCATCTAGTTTCTGCCAGTAAAATCCCTCCTCTTTTCCCATCCTCAGATAGACATATCCATCCACCACAGAGAGGATCTGGCTGCCATAGTTCCTTTTATCTTTATCTAAATTTCCGATAAATCTTTTCTTCTTTAGATCGTATTTTTTGTATATTCCTTCCTCTGTTATATACAACAGATACCTTCCGTCACAATAAATACCCTCACCCCCAAAAGCATCGATCCCTTTTTTATCTGTCAGGAGACATTCTTCTTTTCGTATATTCAACTGGTTCTTCTCAATGGGAGCCCGGTATAAGCTGGCAGGCTCTGGATCATCTTCCGAATGCCCACTCTCTTCCCACGCAACATAGTAGACCCAATCATCATCCACATAGCACAGGGCACTTAAATCCTTTCGGTTGATCTCCCGTTCTGTATCCTCTGAGAGATTCCGCTCTACGATCACACAGTCCACTAGTCTCTTACCACGCCCCTCTACTTCCCGCAGATAATAAAAATTATTTTCACTGAAAAACCAGCTGTCCCGGTCTTTTTTCCTTCCTTTTTCCACGGGGATCTTTTTCACGGCTCCGCCGGAAACTGCCCCTTCCGACACCGCTCCTCCAGATACCGCGCCGCCGGAAGCTGCTCCTCCAGAAGCTGCCCCTTCTCTGGAAAGTCCTGCAAATTCACCACCGCAACCGACGAAAAAACAAGCCGCCAGAAAAATACATAAAATATATCCAATTTTCTTTTTCATACCAATTCCTCCCTAAAAATCATAATTATTGGGCAGTACATCATTTATGTAATCGTAAGCTGCATCCATTTCCAGTATCTCCCGTTTCAGTCTCAGATTGTATAAGGTATGGTACTGATCAGAATACATCAGACACCCGCTGGCATCCTTTTCCGATACAAAACGGAGGCCGCCTGTCTTAAAATCATAACATGCCCAGCGGTTCCTTTTCTTTTCCTGGTCCTCAAGATACATCAGGCATGTATCCTCCGTCATCATCACACAGAGACCACGGTTCATATAGGTGACTTCCCTGCCTCCATTTCTGCCCATCTTCCAGACCTCTTTTCCAATGTCTTCCAAATGATTCAGACATTGTGTCAGTTCTTTCTCTACCTGCAGGACGCCATCGGCTTCCAAATCTTTACTGATTACCACAATATGGTTGCAGCATGGTTTCTTATCATGACGCATATGAATCTGGATGTACAGACGGTGCGCCCGGACAAACATCCCAAGCTCAAGGTATTTATGGCTGTCACTTAGGGCGCAGCGGGAGTATCCCTCATTTTCAAGCAGTTTACGGATCTCCGAAACCGTGATCAGACGCCTGGCCTTCCCCTCTGCCGGGCAGTGCCAGACATCTTTTAATTCCTGGAATCCATCTGCCCAGAACAGGTCGGTACCGGTCGTCGTCATATAATACGGCGAATACGCCGGCGCTTTATGTATCTGCCCAATCTCATCTGATCCCAGTCTTTTCCGCAGCAAGCCCTCATCCCAGGCAGAAATGAAGACATTTTTCCCACAGATGGCAACGTTGCTGATCTCCTTACATTTTTCCAGTCTGCCGCTGTCATGATATCTTTTTTTCTGGATATCATATTCCCTGTACTTATTTGTTTTATCACTTATATAGACAATATATTTTCCGTCGCACCACACTCCCCCCGGCTGCTCCTTAAATCCCTGTTTATCCTCAAGCACCAGCTCTTCCCTGTCTGCACGTAACCGCCAGCCCTCCGACTGGATCACCGGAGCCCGCCAGATCTGGTAGCGGTCATCGTTTATATTCTCTTTGACATAATAAACCCAGTCATTGTCTGCGTAACACACATAAGAAAGATACTCAACGGCTGTCCTTCTTCCAGTCCCTCCTGCTAATGGTCTCTCTACCAGCTCACCCCCGTCCTGGTAATATACATACCAGTTATTGCAAAATGTACCGCCGCCGGAGACTGCCCCTTCCGCCACTGCTCCTCCGGATACTGCACCGCCAGAGACGGCCCCAGAACCGGAAAAACCGACAGATTTTCCGTAGCAGCCCGATAATGTGCCCATTATAAAACAGGCAATAAGCATTAACCATAACCCCTTTTTCATCTCATACTTCCTCTCATTTCTGCGCGGAACTTCAGTTCCGTGGCTTTATTGCGCATAATGCAATGTTTGTGTCGCAGCGCAGACACAAACTTGCAACACAAACTTCGTTTGTGTTGTGAAATAATTTATTTTTCACTCTTTCTCCTGACTAACCATTATTCGGCATATAATCCGTATACATCTGCGGTTCCTCTGCCGGGTGATAGTATTCATGGCAGTATGGCAGATACCATTCATCATCTTTTTTATCCAGTACCTTTGTCTCTCCTGTCTCAAAAGCATAACTTACCAGCTGATCATCCGCCGTTTTTTCATCCGCCAGTAAAAAGAAAGCATGATCCGCTGTCATATCCACGCATAAACCGCGGCTGAAAAACATAGCCTTATCAGAACCACCCGCATTTGACCAGTATTTCCGGAACACCTTCTGATTTTCCTCCGGATTTTTCAGACACTGGGTCAGTTCCTGGTCCACCATAAGACTTCCTTTTTTCTCCATGTCAAAACGAAGTATCTTCATATCCCGGCAGACCACCTTCTCTTTCTTCCATCGGAATTCCAATTGCAGATAGAGGATCTTATCCCTGACAAATACGTTTGTCGTACTCCACCAGGAATCCTCCGCTTTTTTTATCTGCTCTGCAAACCCTTCCTTTGCCAGCAGCTCCTTGATCTCTCCCGGAGGGATCAGTATCTCACGCCATCCCTGGGGATGGGAGCTGTCGGGATAATGATACATCACCACTTCTTTTTCCAGATATGTGTAAACATCCTCTTCATTATAATAACAGCCTGGGTCTGTAAAAAATATCCCTTCTTCCTCAAAAAACACATGGTTATAACCTTCTGACAGAACGGGAATGGGGATCACTTCTCCTGTATCTCCATCCAGGATATAATCTTCACCAGAATCTATTTCAGTCTTGTAGCTGCAGATGAATGCACCCCTTCCATTTCCATCCATCGTGTAAACATCATTCACTTTCTCATCAGCAAATTTTTTCTTTTCCACATCATATCTTTTTAATTCGCCTCTCCTGGTAATATAAGCGATCCATCTGCCATTACAGAAACTATAGTTACTGTGTCCTGACGGCGGGTATATGCCATCCCCATCTTCCAGGATAAGTTCTTTCTTTTTCCAGTTTACCTGTCTGTGGTCCCCGGCAGGTTCCATCGGTGCCCGCCAAAACTGCCAAAACTGATCGTCCTCTTTATCCTCTTCCGTCGCCTCACGCTCACCGGTAAAATAAATCCACTCATTATCTACATAACAGATCTCACCCCCATCTTTTATTACAACTCTGCGCTCCGAATGGTTTTTCCAATTCCGTTCGGTGATAATGATTTTCCGATAATCCTCCTCATCATACCTGCTATAATAAACGTTCCAGTCATTGCAGAACTCACCCTGGGGATTTTGCGATCCCTGTGTAACCGCCTGTCCGCTGACTGCTTCTCCCGACACCGCTCCCCCGGACGCCGCTCCGTCCCCGGAAATACCGGCAAACTCCCCGCCGCAGCCGGTCAGGAATCCTGCGCTTAACGCGATACAGAGCAATCCAGAACATATTTTCTTTGCATAGTCTTTATTTCCTAACTCACCCATCCAAACAAGCCCCTTTCCCTGCGTTTTCTTAGTCTTCGTAAAATCCTCCAGCTCCACACTCATCTACCGACGGATCCCAGGAAAAACCTGTATATTTATTTATATCCTCTTCCTCGTCCTGATATCTTGTATTATATACGACTTCAAAATCCCGGATATTTCCATCATAGCCCAGTTCATAAAATAATGCATCCTCTCTTCCAACCCATTGAAACTTCGCGGTATCCAGATCATAACATGCCAGACGCCCCTCCTCTTTCTCATAATTATAACAACTCAGATATGCCCGCCCGTTTACCATCGCAATACACTGGGCATCGTTCACAGTCATATAATCCAGCATTGCATAGCCTCCGCTACGCAGGTCTTCCGTTTCCTCACCGTCAGCCAGATCTATCCACATTCCTTTCCGGGTCTTTACATGGGACTGCATGCTCTCTGTCAGTTTTTTTTCATAACAAAGCCCCGCACCTGCCCCATCTTTTTTCTCTTTCTGGCTCAGAATAACATATTCCATATGATAGACCTCTTTTTCCCACCAGCCGACTTGAAGCTGGATATAAAGCCTGCCATTTTCCCAGAACATCCACCTCACATGGCATATATCTATCCGATCTGCGTTTCTGGCTGTCTTCACTGTCTGGATAAGCTGCCGCCATGTCACAAAATCCGTCAGTCTTTTCCTGTCACACCGTTTTATACAGAAATCAGTACAATTGTCCTTCTTTGACAGATACTCTGGAAAAAATACAGCTTTGCTGTTATGTGTCGTATGCTCATCTGCATTTAGATAACATTCAACACTGGCATCAGGAACCTTTACCCATTGCAATGAGTCCCTCTCTTGGACGTATACTGCCTCTCCCTCCAAAAAAGCAAGATACCCTTCCTTAATCCGGGAGATATAAGTATCAGACTGCCATGCAAGATCTGTTATTCCCTTCGTCTGCCTCTGTAAATCGTATTTTATGATCGTATCTTCTTCTTCGCCACCATAAAATAAATAATGCTCATCCGCATAGAACACATACAGTTTCTGCTCTTTTAAAATTGCATCCTTTTCGGATACCCTAACCGTATCATAACCATCTGCCCCCTTCTCAATCGGTACGCGGTACACAACGCCATATTGATGCCATTCGGTCCACGATCCATAATACAAACAGCCGTCCCCCACATGGATCAAAAAGATAGTTTTATCTTTATCCTCCGTTTCTGCGATACATACCTTATGTGTCCCATCCAGCCTTGCCTGCATAAGAGCTCCTTTTGAATTATAATACAGGTTCGTGTCTGTACAGAACTGGTGGCTGCTCATACCTGTCCTTTCTGCCTCCTGCTGTTTCCCATCCTCCACAGCCGGGCCACTCACTGCCTGTCCACTGACCGCTTCTCCCGACACCGCGCCGCCAGATATCGCTCCCCCGGACACAGCTCCGTCTCCGGAAATACCGGCAAACTCACCGCCACAGCCGATCAGGAATCCTGCTGCCGATAACACACATAGAAAACATGCTATTTTCTTTTTCATACCAACCCTCATTTCTTATAACACATCATTTGACAAATCTGCAGGCACAGATATCATAGCCACAGGGACCTATAAAAAATGTTTCCTGGGGATAAAGTTCATAAGTTTTCACATCACAGACGCCGGGCAGATGCTGGCTTTCTGGATAAAGCAGTTCAAAATACCCTTCATCCTCCGGCGTCAGCCAGCAAAACTCCCCAGTCTCCAGATCATAACTGCCAAAACGGAGCGAATCTTGTTCCTCATTCGTATCTTCTTCATGAAAACGTAAAAAAGCTTTTCCATTCTGGATCCGGCAGCACTTTGACATATTCCAGACTGCATTTTTTACCTTTTTCGGCTTCGGAAGTTGATCCGGCGCATGACTGCTGCTTATCATCATTCCTGGATCATATACAATCTCTCCCCTTCCCTCCCCATAAGATCCCATACAGGAGGTAAGCTCCTTTTCATAACGGAGATCCGGCTCTTCCTTCCCCTGGCTGAACATCTGGCACGCCATATGATATTCCCCACCCTGGTACCAATTTGCCTGAACCTGAATATACAACCGGTCTGCCTGGCAAAAAAGATCCACCACCTCAAAATCATCCAGCTTATCTTTATCCGGATCCAGCCCTTCTGCTGCCTCCACCGCCTTTTTCAGCTGCTCCCTGGAGATCAGAAGGCTGTCCGTCCCTCGGTTCAGATCATATT
>CAJUFM010000102.1:0-3094 GCA_910585745.1 uncultured Eubacterium sp.
TTTTTCCAGTCCCTCGATCACGATACCATTTTTCTCTGCATAATCCCAGAGGGCAGCATGGATCGCTTCCTCTGCCAGAAGAGAACAGTGCACTTTCACAGGCGGAAGACCGTCCAGCGCTTCCATTACCGCTTTATTGGTGACTTGCATTGCCTCCTGGACCGTTTTCCCTTTTACCAGCTCCGTAGCCATACTGCTGGTGGCAACAGCGGCACCACAGCCAAAGGTCTTAAACTTACAATCATTGATAATACCTTCGTCGTCAATATCCAGATAGATTCTCATGATATCTCCACATTTTGCATTTCCTACCGTACCTACACCGCTGGCATCCTCAATCTCCCCAACATTTCTTGGATTACTGAAATGATCCATTACCTTTTCACTATACATTTATAAAAACCATCCTTTCATGAACATTTTTCTATTATTGGTGACTGTTTTTTCTTACGAAATCTTCATAGAGAGGTGACATGCTTCTTAGCTTATCAACAATTCCAGCAATCTTATCCACCACATAATCGGCATCTTCTAACGTGGTATCCTCACTAAGGGTAAGCCTTAAGGAACCGTGGGCAATTTCATGAGGCAGCCCAATGGCAAGAAGAACATGGGAGGGGTCCAGGGAACCGGATGTACATGCAGAACCGCTGGAAGCACAGATTCCCTCCATGTCCAGCATAATAAGCAGGGACTCCCCCTCGATAAACTGAAAACTAAAATTCACATTATTGGGAAGACGCTTTGTCCGGTCACCATTTAAGCGGCAGTAAGGGATTGTCTTCTCAATCTTTTCAATCAGATAATCTCTGACCTCTTCTTCTTTAAGTACCCGTTCATTCATCGTGGACACCGCCATGGATACCGCCTTTCCAAGACCGACGATACCTGGTACATTTTCTGTACCTGCCCTTCGCTTTCTCTCCTGTCCTCCACCATGAATAAAGGAACGAAGCTTCAAGCCTTTGCGGATATAAAGAAAACCTATTCCTTTAGGGCCATGCAGTTTATGTCCACTGGCACTGAGCATGTCAATATTCATCTCATCTACGTCAATAGGAAGGTGGCCAAATGCCTGTACCGCATCGGTGTGGAAAGGAATTCCATGCTCTTTTGCTATGGCACCGATCTCTTTCACCGGCTGGACCGTTCCAATCTCATTGTTGGCAAACATAACTGAGATCAGAATAGTATCAGGACGTACCGCCTTTTTCAGCTGGTCCAGTTTTATGATACCATTTTCATCCACATCAATATATGTTATTTCAAACCCACGCTTTTCCAGATAATCACAGGTGTGTAATATCGCATGGTGTTCAATCTTAGAAGTAATAATATGTTTTCCCTTTTCTTCATAAGCTTCTGCTGCCGCAATCAACGCCCAGTTATCCGCTTCACTTCCACCTGCCGTAAAATATATATCCCTAACATCTGCATTCAGGGCATCCGCAATGGTCTGCCTGCTGTCATTCACGGCTTTTTTATTTTTTGCCGCAAAATCATACACACTGGATGGATTTCCAAAGTTTTCAGTAAAATAGGGCAACATAGCATCTACTACTTCTTTTCTGGTTGATGTAGTAGCTGCATTATCCAGATAAACAAATCGACTCATATCAATATTTCTCCTCTCATATCTTTTTAGCTCGACAGCACTATGCAACTATATGACACCGTCAATCTATGATCAGCATCCTCTGCTATCCTGAATATCTGATTCTTCCAGTAAATCCGACAACATCAGGCTGTCTACTGCGTCATTAATGCTTTCACTGATCCGCTTCCATACAATTTTTGTGATACATTGTCCAGATTCCTTACAGGGATCACCGTGTTCTGTTACCTCGGCACAATTTACCGGTGAGAGGTCACCTTCCAGAGCCCGGAGGATGTCCCCTACAGAAATCTGATCCTTTGACGCCGCCAGAGAATATCCGCCTCTGGCACCACGGACACTGGTAACAATCTCTGCCTTTTTCAGTTTGGCGATCAGCTGTTCAAGATAGCTGATGGATATGTCCTGACGGATGGCTATATCACTCAAAGAAACCGGCTCATCATCTCCATAAATGGCAATGTCAATAACTGCTCTGAGCCCATATCTGCCCTTTGTGGAAATTTTCATCAAAACACCTCCAAAAAACCATACTAAAACATTTCCAACTATTTTAATTCCTATTAATTTAATCGGGATTAAAACAATTATACGCTGGAAAAAAAATTTTGTCAATACTTTTCCCTTCAAAAGTCTTTGTCAAATATCTTCATTCTCAAAAAATAAAAGCTTCTCTGCCTCTCATAGAAAAACAAAGAAACTTTTATCCATTATTCCATTTGTTCGACGGAGTAAACCTGCCCCCCGTTTCCTCCTGTGCCGTTGAGCTATTTATAAAACAAACTATAATAAGAACGCTTAATTTTACCTTCTTTATGAACAATATGTCTGGCATAAACGGAAGCGGTAAAATTTGGGGAGGATTCTACATTTCTTGGCTCTTCCCCTGCCGCGGCGGCAGTTTCTGCTGCCACTTCCAATGCAGCCTCTACCGCTGCTCTTCCAACCAGTGTTTTCTCTTCAGGCGGTTCTATATTTTCCACTGCTTTTGTGTTAATGTCATCCAGGGAATAGGCAAAGCCATCGGTCTTATTTTGCTGGCTTTCCTTACTCTTATTCTTTTTCTTTTCCTTTTCCTTCTTTTTCAGTTTTGTCTCAATATCCGAAACTGTTGGTACTTCACTGTAGTCCTCAATGATCATGGAAGCCACATCCCCATCTTCCGTATCATCCAGAATACCAGCGAGATCCGGCCCCTGTCCCTCCGGATATACTGGCTCAAACTCCAGTTTAATTTCTTCGGGCGCCGCTTCCTCTTCTACAGGCTCATCTTCCAAAGAAGGTAGTTCATCCCGGTACTCTGTAGGAGTCTCCAGCAGTGCGCTCTCTTCCCCTCCAGAGATAAACTCTGTATCTGACAGAGTGCTGCTTTCTTCCGGCATGACAAAATCCAGAGTATTTCCAGCGTCCTCTTCTCCGGAGACAAACTCTGTATCTGACAGAGTGCTGCTTTCTTCCGGCATGACAAAATCCAGAGTA
>CAJUFM010000102.1:3194-6008 GCA_910585745.1 uncultured Eubacterium sp.
TTTCCAGCGTCCTCTTCTCCGGAGATAAACTCCGTATCTGACAGAGTGCTGCTTTCTTCCGGTTCCTGTATTTTTACATCTTCATAGCTGCCACTGAGACCGGACATAGCTGCCGCCACCAGATTAGACATATCTAGTTCCGCACCGTTTTGTCCAGTATGTTCAGCCTCGTCCAGATCAAGACTGTTTTCCGAAGCTGAAAATTCATCTGCGTCTTCGATGCTGCCCTTAAAGGAATCTAAATCTATATTTTCATTGGAATAATTTTCTTCCTCATCGGATAAATCATATCCCATATCAAACATATCGTTTGTGATCTCCAGCTCCCCAGGAGAAAGGGGTTCTTCTTTTTGTGGCTGAGGAGCCGCAACGGGCTCAGGTTCTGGTTCCTCACTAATGGTATCAGCCTGTTCTATTGTTCTTACATCGATAGCCTCTACCAGCTCATTGTCTTTTTGTGTCTGTTCTATTACATCTGCCATATCTTCCTGGGCAATTGCATTCATCCGATCCAGATTTTCTGAGATATCAAGACGCTCAAACAAATCTTTTAGTTCCTTTTCCTCAGAATCTACACCGACTGCCGAAGTCTTTCCTTCTTTTGATAACATAGCCGCTGCTTCACTTAACGCATTTTCGGACTGTTCCCATGGATCCACGGAATTCGCCAGATGCGTCAGTTTTTCTTCTACCTCATCCCGTTCCTGGTCTGGGATTTCCTCTTTATACTCATTTATCACCTCAAGAACTGGTTCCACAGCCGGTTCTTCTATAACGCCAGCCGGTTCCTCTTTCTCTTCTGGCATCTGGGATAAATGATCCAGCGGCTGCTCCAGTTCCATAGCCGGTTCTTCTATAACGTCAGACAGTTCCTCTATAATGCCAGCCGGTTCCTTTTTCTCTTCTGGCATCTGGGACAAATGATCCAGCGGCTGCTCCAGTTCCATAGCCGGTTCTTCTATAACGTCAGACAGTTCCTCTATAATGCCAGCCGGTTCCTTTTTCTCTTCTGGCATCTGGGACAAATGATCCAGCGGCTGCTCTGGTTCTTTAATGGACTGTTCTGCATGAACAGATGCTGATAACTGTTCTACAACAGCCTGCATAGAAGCTGAAAATTGATTCACTACTTCCTGTACAACTTTGGCAGATTGATCTACATAAACTTTGGATGAAGCTGGTTCTTTTTTTTCTTCACTTTTTTCCTGGGAACCAATAAACACTTCATTTTCAAAACTGGTATCTGCTCCAGTTGAAATTGTAGTCAGCGAATCATCTGCCCCTATCGGTATGGAGCCATCTACAGCCCCTAAAATACTGTCGCTGCTTCCGGTATTTCCAAAAGAACTTTCCGCACCAGGGCTATGAATGGTTTCATCCAGTCCTCCGGCTATGCCAGTACTATTCCTGCCGGAATTCTGTGCATCTGAAAAAAAAGATCGATCATCTGATAAAAAATCGGAATCCAGAGCATCGTTAAAAATTGACCCTGATCCCTTTGGTTTGTCCTGTTCTATGGATTGTTCCTCCAGATCATCCTTCACCGCATTATTGGCATCAAAATCCAGAGAAATGGTCCATTCCGGTTTTTCTTCTGTAGATATCCCCAGATCGATTTTTCCTTTTCCCATATCAGATCAACCCCTTTATTTCAATACATTTTATCGCACATACAGTTATATATATTCTACTACAAATAATGTAAAAAAACAATATGAAAAAAAATTCATACATTCTATTCCCATACATAAATTTTAATAATCCCTGTTTTGGAACGGAGTTGTGGAATGAAGGAAAAAATATTGAAGGGAACGATTTTTCTGACAGCAGCCGGGATCCTGACAAGAATTATCGGATTTTTATATCGTATCTTTCTGGCAAACACGCTGGGCGAAACAGAACTCGGCATCTATCAGCTGGTATTTCCCGTGTACTCGATCTGTTTTACCCTGTATGCTGCCGGACTTCAGACGGCCGTATCACAATTAATTTCCAATCCACATTATAAATATTCAAAAAAAGTTATTAAAACGGGAATCTTACTTTCACTATGTGTCTCTGTGTCCCTTTCTGGACTGGTGTTTGTTTTTTCCGACTATATCAGCCTGCGTTTTCTGTTCGCCCCTAAAACAGCGCCATTACTTAGAATATTGGCATTGATCTTCCCCTTCTGCGGTATTACCAGCATGATCAATGGATATTTTTATGGTCTACGGGAAGCAAAAGTCCCCGCCATCACCCAGATGGTAGAACAGCTTTTCCGGGTAGGATTCGTATTTTTGATCTACGCATCCCATATTTGTGAATTTTCCAGCAAAGTAGCCGTAGCTGGCCTCATTGCCGGCGAACTATGTTCCAACTTATATAATCTGACCAGTCTCAAGAGAACCCGTCAGAAAGAAACCGGGGTCTTAAAACTTTCCACGGCAAAGATTGCCAGTGCCATTGTAAAACAAGCTGTTCCACTAAGTGGCACGAAACTGGTCATCTCCCTGCTGGCCAGTCTGGAATCTGTGCTTATTCCGATTATGTTTATGAAATACGGACTCTCTCACGACAGCTCCCTGGCTCTTTATGGTGTGATCACAGGTATCGTACTGCCTTTTATACTTTTTCCCGGAACCATAACCAACTCCCTGTCCGTCCTGCTTCTTCCGGAAATATCCAAAGCGGATAATGAAAATAACCGGGATAAAATACAGCACACTACCCGGATCACCATCAAATATTCTCTGCTGCTTGGCTGTATGGCTACTGCTGTGTTCCTAAATTATGGAACGAGCATCGGGACATTGTTTTTTCACAGTGAAAATG
>CAJUFM010000103.1 GCA_910585745.1 uncultured Eubacterium sp.
CTTTAATCTGAAAATCTTTTTAAAATACTTCTTGACTATTTACCAAATTGCTTTCCTTTTTATTGTAATCTTACCCTGTTTTTCTGCATAAAGCAAATGTTTTTTACTAAATATTCCACTTTTTTCTTTTATTTTATATTATAGGTATAATTATCACATCTAATTCATTACCATTTGCATGCCGATATAAATAATAAGACAAATTTTACTAATTATTTTCCAGTATTCTACGAAAAGGAGGACAAAGTATGATTATCAATGCAAATGAAACTGGGCTGATTGATTTTTCTGGTTTGAAAAAGTTGTCCAAAACGACAGACGAAAAAATCCGCTCCAGCTTTAAAGAAAAAAAGGATTCTGTATCTTTAGAACTGAGCCCGGAAGGCAGATCTAAATCCCAGTATCATCAGACCATTGCCGCAAAAGCCGTACAAGAAGAAATAATAACAGGCTGCGCTCCAGAGACAGCCAGAGATTTTAACAGAACCGGCTATGCTCATATTGATAATACGATCATTGATTCATTAAATGGAGTTTCTATTGAAACAAGACAATATGTCTATGATATGATTAACAATGATATTTTGATCAATGATGCATCAAATATATCAGAAGATGAAAGGCAGGAGCTGATTTCGCTGGGACTTTCTGAAGCACAATTTATTGCAGACAATTATCTTTCTGGAGACAATGCCAAAGATTTTATGGGAGCAATAAAGAAAATGGCTGGAATAGCGGCAAATGGGATCCGGGACGAAGACGGCACCATGGACTATGGCGGGATCTACGATACAAATGTAACGGAAAATGGTTACACGGTGCAGATCACAAGTACCACAGCGATGATAAAACGGTTTCGTCCGGATATGTATGAAGAACTCCGTTCTATAGAGAGAGGAGAACAGGGAGGGGATATTTGGGAGCGCCTGAGGGCTAGTGCTAAAATACTAAATAAATTTGCGAATGAGGTAATTGCAAAACAGCCGAATATGTACAGGCAATTTGAAAAAGAAGGATTGGAAAGACTTGAACAGGCTTCGGAAAAAGATGTCCGGGATACTTTTCAGCATGTGGAAACAAAAGGTGTACAAAACTTTGTTGATGCGTTGACTCAGCTGCATGGATCGGGACAGTTCAATGCATTTTCATCTCTCACGAACCGGCTAAGCACGGTCATCAGCTTATTAACACCTGTCATTGGCAGGTTTGGTGCCCAGAAATAGGCCCGCCAGAAAGGGACCAGAACAGGCAGAAATACTGTCTGTCCTGGCTTCTTCTTTTATCTGGGTCAGGAACCAACGATGGTCCCCCCATTCGGATGAAGCACCTGCCCTGTCATATAGCTCGCGTCTTCTGAGGCAAGAAATACGTAACAGGGCGATACCTCACAGGGCTGCCCTGCTCTCTTCATCGGAACCTCTGAGGTCTTTGACCCAAAGGTGCTTACTTCTTCTGCCGAATAAGATGCCGGGATCAGGGGTGTCCATATAGGACCAGGGGCTACGGCATTTACCCGGATCCCCCTTTCCGCAAAAGACAGCGAGAGGGATCTTGTCAGGGCGACGATGGCTCCCTTGGTAGAACTATAATCAATCAGATCTCTGTTGCCTTCATAGGCAGTAACCGACGTGGTATTAATGATGGAACCTCCCTTTTTCATATAAGGGAGTGCGTACTGTATCAAATAAAAGAAAGAAAAAACATTATTTCTAAAGGTAAATTCCAGTTGTTCATGGGAAATATCCAATATACTCCTCTGCACGTACTGAACCGCATGATTATTTACAAGGATGTCCAGACCTCCAAAGTGATCCACCGTTTTATCCACACATGTTTTTGCAAAAGCAGGATCTTTCAGATCCCCTCTTAAAAGCAGACATCTGCCTCCCAACGCTTCGATCCGGTCTGCGGTATCTCTGGCATCCCTTTCTTCATCATAGTAAACAATGGCAACACAGGCGCCCTCTTTCACAAAATCATAGGCAATGGCTCTTCCTATGCCGCTGTCGCCTCCTGTGACCAGTGCTGTCTTATTTTCCAATTTCCGCTTCTGCCTGCAGCATTCAGATACCGGCTGAGGTTTCATTATATATTGAAGTCCCGGCTGTTCCTTCTGATGCTGCGGCGGAAATGAAGTGGGAAAATCTCTGCATTCATCTGGCGAATATTGATTGTTAAATGATTCCATAGTCTGATCCTCCTTATCATATGTTATGCAAGATCAAACTATGATGTTAAACCGGGAAGATGGTACTTCTATTTTGCGTGCAGTTTATGATGGTCCTTTCAAATGTCACTTTCCCTTACTCACCACAGTTTTGCTCCAGATCCACGAGTTCGACCGCCCGATAATCTCCCAGCCTACTTCCTTGAAATAATCCACAAAAGCATTACTGTCATTATCCACCATCGCAAACTGCATATAACACTTACGATTCCGGAACGATTTAGGAAGTACGAACTTTATTTTCTTCAGGTATTTTGGCTTACAGGCGACTTTGAATTTCTTCATCTTTTTGTTATCCGCATACCGGATGGCAACATCGGCCGAAGACATCCCCTTTTTCGGCAGTTTCTGGCAATCTACCTGAATGATCGTTTTCTTCGGCTTCTTCTGAACTTTTACTTTTACAAAACCTGGAGTGATTTTACAGGCATAGCTCCGTTCCGTGTCCTTCGCACACTCCGCAAGTCCATCAAAAAAAATCTCTCCCTTTGAATCACTACGCAGTGTTTGCCACCCGCCATAGCCATCAGAGATATTCCATCCAACAAAAAGATAACCTTTTTTGGTAACTGTACTGGGAAGTTTCACGGTCTTCCCATACCGGAAACTTTTAGGAAGGCTTCCCTTTACCTTCACCCCTTTCATCGTCACATAATGGATCTTATACTCTTTTCCATATCCAACTACTGTCTTTCCCGGCGGAATATCAGCAATGTCCACCCCGTAGTCCGCCCGGTTTTTCCAATATTCTTCATAGGCTTCTCTGTTAATAAAGTCAGATTCTTCCCAAATAATCACATCTTTTTCATGCCATGTGACAAGATTCGTCTCTGCACCGATCTTGGACAATGAAAAACGGGTACCGGAATGATTGACAATCTTTCGCAGCCGCAGGGATCCGGCAAAAAGCTGGTCCGGAATGGTCGTAAGACTTTTTCCAAACGTAATTTTCTCCAGATTTCTCGTCCCGTCAAATGCCGTTGTTTCAATCTCCGTCACACTGTCTGGTATCGTCACGTCCTTCAGTGCTATGCATTCACAGAACACGTGATCATTTATCCTTGTTAATCTTTCTGGCAAATGCACCCCTGTCAACTGCCGGCAATGGGCAAATGCCCCGCCTCCGATTTCAACTACCGAATCCGGTATGTCCAAGCTTTTTATTGAAGAATATTCAAACGCTGACATCTCAATCTCAGTCACGCCATCCGGTATGGTGACTTTTTTAATATAAGGACTGGAAAAGCTCTTCACGCCGATCCCGGTAATCCCCTTTTCGATCACAACCGTGACAAAATGTGGGTCATCCTCCTCAACATCATAATCGTAATCACAGGGGGACGGATACTCCTCGATCTGCTTCCACCGCATGAACTTTTCCCACGGTCGGTCACTGATCCTTCCCGTCCCGCGTATCGTAAGGACATTTTCATCATCCAGTGTCCATGTGGCATTTTCACCACAGGAACCAGCCGCCACTTGCGTGGCAGCTGAACAGGCTGTTCCTTTTACCAGACACATACATAAGAATAAAAATGCAAATCCTGCTATTTTTCGTCCCATTTCTGAACACCTCTGTTTTCTCCATCCCCTCTTTTTTCCATAATACCAATGTCTTTTTCCCATACAGCCCAAACTCTACCTGCTTAATTGCTCCTTTACGTTTTCCCTGCTTCGTCGCATAATCCAATACAGAAGTTCTGCACTGCCCTGGCACGGACCCGTTTTACCATTTATATGTTTCTTTAGTCCCACCAGAAATACCACACATCGGATTCTGCAAGCCCGGCTGCCAGCTCAGACACCTTATAGGTAAGGGTTCCCTGATCAATCCGGTCCGGACAGAAAGCATAATGCTCCGTGGCAGCCTCGATGCTGTCCATATTGTTTAATCCGAAAGGCGCATAAAATTCCATAACATCATGGGTAAATACTGCGGGAACTGCCTTGTATTTCTCATACCAGTATTTACATACAGCAATCATTTCTTCCGGCATTGGGCACTCATTCCACCCGCCCATAGGCAGATAGCCAATAATCTCCCATGGGTTTTTGACAGGAATCTCTAACAGCAGGGTATCCGACTCTAACATTCCATCATCAAAAGAGATATATCCGGAAAATTTATGCAGCACTTCGCCTTCTGTCTCTTCCCCTATAAAATCTTCCCATTCCCCATCTTCAAACTCTTCGGTATACTCCTCCAGTCGTTCCTTTAAAATATCTTTACCATTATCTTTGCAGCCACGAATAATTTCATCTCTGTCATATTCGTCACCTGCCACCTCCTCCAGCCAGTCCACTGCATATTCATCCAAACAGATAATTGCTGGATAAAAACCATCCTCCTTACCTCTTGCCAAGGCAGCTTTATACGCCTGATCCACTAATTCAGGACGGCTCCCTTTTTCAAATAAAGTATAGCCGCATTCAAAGCTTTCTGCTATTTTCTTTGTTGTTTCATCCATAACTTTTTCCTCCTTTTGATACAATGATTCAGCGCCATGCATAAATAACCGCTATGCACAAAAAAATGAATAAATGTGTTTTAAGCCATTGAATTGACTGATCTTTCATTCTTTCAATTCGTGGCCGAATATGGGTATAATTAATCCTTTCGCGAAGCTGCGCTGCTAATTTTTCTTTTACAGGATCTTTTGTTTCATCCAGCAGCCTGGAATGAAGATCAAGATAATCTACTAAAGAGTCAAACCTAGCAGCACCTCTGGCAGCGTTTTTAATAATGGTAAACTGCTTTTCAAAGATAATTGCCAGGCACATCGCATGAAAGGAATCCGCTATAATATACTCAGCATCTCGCAGGTAAAGCAGCCATTGTTCCAGAAAAGCGGGGGATTCCACTTCCAGACTCCACAATTCAGCTGTCTCTTCCGCTGTTTTCGATCCGGCTGTTATAACTTCACAGGGCATATCAAGAGTGGTGCAGATTTGTTGAATCATCTCCTCTTTTTCTCTGGAAGGATCCAGGATATATCCAAAAACCATTTTACCTTTGATATATCTTGATCCAATTAAATTATCATATATATTTTTGTGCATAAGAAAAACGGGATCAAGAACCCATTCCACATCAATACCAAATTCTGATTTTGCTAAGGTAACCGCACTTTTTTCCCTAACTGATACAGCATCAAATCTTTTATAAGCCGCGCTCTGTCTCAATTTCTCCCTTTGCCTGAGTCTGATATAGCCATGTCCCCAGGAACCACTATAAGCAATTTTTTTCTTCTCGCTGTCTACCCATTCCAACAGACAGAGACGGTTGGTAGTCAGCAGAATCGAGGGTTTAAAGAATTGTCCGGAGCCGACTATGAATATATCCGCTTCGTTATTTAAACTCTTTAAATCTTCTACATTATCATACATATCGGCCAATGCTTTGTCGGGATAAGGAGAGTTTTCGAAAAGGAACGGCTCACGGTATAGCGGCCATAGGGCATCCTTTGTCCAGTTTACCATAACTACTTTTTTATTCCATTCTTTGGACAAGAGCCAGTATAAGGCATAATATGTAATCTCATCACCATAATTGCTCCAGCTGTAACCACCAACAATTGCAATGTCGTACATAACACTACTTTACAATTTTATAAATGATGCCCCTGTTTCTTAATTAGCTGTTTTAAG
>CAJUFM010000104.1 GCA_910585745.1 uncultured Eubacterium sp.
TAGGGCGGATTGGGAACTTTCATCCGTTAGCGACGTGCGCCGCAAGGCGCACTTTAACAAAGGGACGCCGAAAGGATGTCCCTTTTTCTGTACCCGGTTTCCAGAACCGATTTCACAATCTTCTGCCCCCTAAAAGCACTCCAACACAACAAGGGAGATCCTTTGTAAAAGAATCCCCCTCTAAATTTATTTTACTAATTCATTATAGTTTGTGCTTAGGCGGACATATCGCAGGGTCTTTACCAAAACTCCATGTATCAACCAAAATCCCCTCTGCCTTGAATACAAAGAACAGTCTGTGGGTTCCTGTGACTGGAGCTGCAAGGTTAACTGACATATCAGCAAATGTTGTATCACTTCCCGTCGTGGTGACAGTAAGCTCACCAACCTTATTTTCTGCTTTCGTGTGATCATCAATATAAACCTCAACAGTTCCTGTTTCATTGGCATTCGCTATACTCATCGTAAGAGACTTTGCCCCATCTGTGCCAAATGCCACTTTCTCAAGACCCACATAATCTCCTGGGTCGATAGAAGAAAGAACTCGGTTATTGTGGTTGTTGTCCTGCTTAGGTCCTACGATCGTGGACGTTCCAACCGACCAGGCAAAGGTCGCAGCCCCGACCATAGCATATGGATCAAAGTCAAGAGTTGACTCCACTCCAGCGGTTGTCATCACAGAAGTAAGGTTTCCATCTTTATCGATTGTCACCATGTCCACCCCTGATGTACGGTATCCCTGTGTCAGCCCCATATCCACTCCCGGTTTCTGGGAATGATAGAACATATACAGGTTATCACCTCTCTGCAGCATGCAGTGATGGTTATTGTTAAATTCATTGCCTGGTACATCCGGGAAGAAATACGTTGGATTATTAAGCACTACTTTTGCCTCCGACCATGGTCCCATCGGATTGTCGCTTACCATATAAGCAATGTTGGCTATGCCAAGTTTGATTGTATCCGGACGCTTATCAGCTCCATCCCAGTTTGTACAATAACTGTAATAGTATTTGCCATTGATCTTATTGATGCCGGAATCCTCAAACATAGCCGGTGCATCGAGTTCAACTGGATCGCCCTTCAGGCTGACCATATCGTCGCCAAGTTTTACTACTCTCGCACATTTGGGATGATCTCTGTCCTTTGCTTCACCAATTCCACCAAAATACAGATACCCCTGTCCGTCGTCATCTACAAATACAGCCGGGTCAAACAACCACGGAACTTCATTTCCTCCGCAGTTCGGTGTCTCACGGCTGATCAGCTGCTTTCCGATCGGATCACGCCATGGTCCCGTCGGGCTGTCTCCCTCAAGTACTCCAATACCGCTTCCATTGTCTGCAAAATAGATAAAGAACCTATCTTTTCCATTGATCTTTTTATAGGTTACCGCAGGTGCCCAGCTGTTTGCCGCCCATTTTGCAGGACCATTCTCACCAGCCACCTGGATGATTCCCTCATCAGTCCAGTTCACCATATCTTTGGAAGAATAGCAGTTCAGTGTTTTTATATAGGAATAACTATTTTGGGGAATCTCTCCGTCTTCGCCAATGATCATTGCCTGACTGTCATTGGTTCCATATACATAGACAGTTCCCTCATATTCAATGGCAAATGGATCTGCCATAAAACGCTGGGAAGCAATCGGGTTATTGCTTCCCACCGGCTTCTTCGCCTCCGTCACTCCGTCTGTATTCACCTGGGCATCTCCGCCCTTTAATGTAATTGAAGAATGATTCACTATTGATCCCTCACTTTATTTTATATCAAGAGTAAGCCTCTCCAATCATATTATATGGAAGATCTCATTTTTTCAATGATATATTTTGAAACAAACTTGATTTATTCCGCATTCTAGTGTATAATTTTTGATATATTACTGACTTGGAAAGGAGGAGAAGGTATGATCAAAATTATTTATGCCATGATAAATGACCATAAGGAAGAGGGCTTTGAAGACAATCTGGTCTTTGGACCGGGAGAGTATGAGATTATGCTTTTTGAAGTTCCTGTAAAGATAGAGGTGAACGGAGAAATGGAAGATTATCCGGAATATACCTGTATCTTGTATAAACCTGGCCAGCGGGTTCACTATTATGCAGCTTCTGGTGAACTAGTCTATAACTGGATCCGTTTTAACTGCGACGAAGCTCTCTACACCGAATATTTTCTGCCCTATGGATTGCCCATCGTATGTCCTGATTTCGGGTGCTACATTACCTACTGGCAGATGATCGCCAACGAAAATTACTGGCAGTATAACAGCTCCAGCTATGTAAATGAACAATTAATGCATATCATTTTCCACCGTTTGCACGATTATGCCATGTCTTCTGATCCTTTTGTTTACCGGGATGTATTTATTAAATTGAGAAATTTAATCTATCAGTGCCCGGAAGAGTCGTGGACACTGGAAAAGATGGCATCGATCGTCAACCTCAGTACCCGTTCCCTCCAAAAATTTTATAAAGAATTTTTTCATACCACCTGTATCAATGAAGTGATCAACAGCCGGATCAACCAGGCAAAGTTTCTTCTGGCCCATACCAGCAGCAGTATCCAGCAAATCAGCGAACGCTGTGGCTATAACAGCATTGAACACTTTTGCCGCCAGTTCAAAAAAAGCTCAGGCCTGTCCCCCTCTGCTTACCGAAAGCAGCCTGAGCTTCTGGGGCAGACCAATGGACACTAATTGATCGATAATGAATATCTGCGCTGTGAAAATCCATTCCGGTTCGTAGGTTGACACCCCCCCTCCATATAGGATATAATTTATATAATATATTCGTAAATATAATTATATAATGTGTTTCGGGGTATTATGTACCATTCTCCATCGGAGCACATAATCAAAAAGGAGGTCACTGAATGAACCGGATACTGAAAAAAGCTGTCTGTGCTACCCTTGTCGGTGCATTAGCATTTACGAGCGTATGGGGAAACAGCACTGCTTCACAGGCAGCAGCAAAATCAAAGAAAAAACCAAAGAAAATCGTTCTGAACAAGACCAAGGTCAAGTTGAACGTAGGGAAAACCTTTAAGCTGAAAGTAAAGAAGGTAGTACCCAAAAAAGCAAATTCTGCAGTTACTTACAAATCAAGCAAAAAGAAAATAGCTACAGTAAACAAAAAGGGACTTATTAAAGGCATCCGCGAAGGTAAAGCCAAGATTACGGTAACATCAAAGAAAAACAAGAAATTAAAAATAAAGGTTGCCGTAACAGTAAAAGGAAAGAACAAAGTTACACCAACACCAAACAATCCGCCGGCAGCAACTGGTAATCCAGCACCAAGCAGCAATCCGGCACCAAGCAATAATCCACCTGCAAAAACTGAGCCGGCTTCAACGCCCCAGCCAACACCCCAGCCAACACATTCAGCCAATGATTACTCGTATTTCAATGATTATACACTGGGCTGGTCAAATGGCATTGTAGCTTACAAAGACGGAAAGAAAACAACTCTGGCAGAAGCAGGGGCAGAGGTTTATAACAAAAAATCGGATAACATTTTTGCCCAGCATTTCAACACAAATAAGTGGGACGACGAAAAGATCATCCTTACACCGCCTATGCAGTATACGACTGAAGACGGTAAGCCACACAACATCGACAGTATGCTGACGAATTTCGATTTTCTGGCTGACCCGACAGCGATCGATAACTCAGACAACGATGGAAAACTATATGTTTACGCTACTACAGAAGGAATTGATTATGACTCCGATGATAAATTGAAATTAAATGGTTATAACAATCATTCATTAACAATTCTTTCCACCAGCGATATGGTAAACTGGACAGACGAGGGACGGCTGGATAACCTGAATCTGACCAACGAGATATCAACAAGCGCAAAAACCAAATGTAAATGGGCAACGAAAGCATGGGCTCCGTCGGGACTTAAGATCGATGGCGACGGCGACGGCGAAGATGAATATTATATCTTTTACACCAACAGCGGTGCTGTCGGCTACGTTCAGGGAGATTCCCCCAACGGTCCCTGGAAAGATGATCTCGGAAAAACTCTGTTCTCTCAGTCAACCCCTGGCTGTAAAGATGTAAAATGGTGTTTTGACCCAGCCGTGCTTGTGGATGATAAAGGAGATGCCTATGTGTATTTTGGAGGCGGTATATGGGATTCAGGCAACGAACCTGCACAACACCCAGATGGAATCGCTCATCCAAAAACAGGACGTGTCTGCAAGATCAAATTTGAAGAGGGAACTGGAAAAGTACTTTTGGACGGTGAGCCTCAGGAAATGGATACATACTATCTATTTGAAGATAGCGAGATCAACCAGTTCCACGGTAAGTATTTTTACTCCTATTGTACCAATTTCAAGGTGCCAGCGAACAATCCATTTACTGGTTCTGGACAGATTGCCTGCTATGTCTCTACAGATCCGATGAATATCGCATTTGACCCGGAGACACAGGAAAATACAGATGACCTGAAGTACCTGGGAACAATCTTGGAAAATCCAAGTACGATCTATGGCGACGACTACAACAACCATCACCACATGCAGAGCTTTAAAGGCCACGATTACATTTTCTATCACTCACCTATTCTGGCCGACATACTGTTCCGTGATGCACAAAAATACCGGAACCTTCATGTGGATGAGATCACCGTTGATAAAGAAACCGATAATATTACGATCAATCCTTCCTACGAAGGCGCTTCCCAGATCGAAGACTTTAATCCGTACAAAAATATGGATGGTTCTGTAAAATATATCAACGCTACGACAGCTGCATCCAGCGCTGGAGTAAAATCTACACAGGATGATGCGATGCTGCTCAAATCCATCAACGGTTCACCAATGGTCCTCAATGATATTGACACAGGCGACTGGGCAAGTATCAAAGGTGTGAATTTTGGTGAAAAAGGACTTAAGAACTTCGGTGTAGAATATTTCTCCATCACCAATGAAGGAAGAATTGAACTCTTTATCGATGATCCAACATATTCCATTAATAAAGTTGCATCGATCGATGTTGCAGAAACCAATGGAAAATATGTTTATAAAGATGTTGAGATCACAAAGACAGTAACCGGAAAACACGATGTATATTTTGTATTCCGTGGAAACGGCTATGCTGTGGCTTCATGGGCATTCTCTGAAGATTCAAAAGCCGCTGCGCCAGACATCAGCGACCGCCCAGAGGCACCTACAAAACCAGTTGAAACTCCAGCTCCAGATGTACCAGTAGATCCTGTTGACGATCTGGTTCTCACCCTTCCAGAAGGAGGAGTAGAAGTAAGCGTTGATAATGCCACATGGAATGACGCGATTCAACTCGAATTGACGGAGTATGGTCTTCCGGAAGATTACCTCAATCTGTACACCGCTCTTGAGGCGACTTACTCTCTTGAGGAAGACGGTATCTCCACAGCCATAAAACTTGACTCAGACGTTGAAGATCCAGCGGGATTTGATCAATATATACCAACCCGTTTTACATCCGAATCACCTGCTGATAAAGTAAAAGACTGCGTTGTGAAAGTCAAACTGGATAAAGCTCCTAAAACCGCGAAGAAACTAAAACTTAACGTTTCGATTTTAGGAAATGCGTACACCGGAAAGATCACATTGAAACAGGTTAAGATGATTGGAAAAAAATAACTGAAAATTAAGTTTTGTATAAAAAGGTGCATACCATCGTGTATGCGCCTTTTTATCTCCTGGAAATCCATACTACATATAATTCACCGCATTGCTGCATAAGTCAAGTTTTGGGCACAATTGATCATTGAGCCCCTGTCTGGTGTTTTG
>CAJUFM010000105.1 GCA_910585745.1 uncultured Eubacterium sp.
AAAAATAAGTCTATAGCCTCTTTGAATGAGGTCTATAAACTTATTATACGAGGGGGCAGAAAATATGAAACTTGGTGAAAAAATCAGGGAAGCCAGAAAAGTACAAAATCTAAGTCAGGAGAACCTTGCAGAGGAAATTGGCATCTCAGTTCAGGCAGTCAGCAAATGGGAGTGCGGCCAGTCCTGCCCGGACATTATGTATCTTCCGCATATCGCCGATTATCTGGGAGTGAGCCTGGATTATCTGCTGCGGGAAGAGGTGAATGAATTTGCAAGGCCGCAGAAGCTGGAGAAGATAGGGCTTCCAGATGATGGAAAGGTAAGGATTTTCCAGTGTATAGGGAACCGTGTGATCACACAGAACGAGCTGAAAGGAATACTGGAAGAGGAGATACCCATGATCCAGCTTTCCCTTGAGACGGTGCAAATGTCTGAAGGAAATCTCCATATAGAGATCTGGGGATCGGCACAGATCAGAGGATCTATACAAGGCGATGTGTCAGCGGGAACTTCAGTCAGCTGTGAAGGCGTCCAGGGAGATGTAAATGCGGGAGCTTCAGTTTCCTGCATCTCTGTGGCTGGTAATGCAAATGCGGGCGGGTCAGTTTCCTGTGACACGGTGGCAGGAAATGTATATGCGGGCGGAACTGTGAAGTGTGTCAGTGTTAGTTAGTTCTTATTTCTGTTTTACAGAAAAACAGGGCGATAATGACGGAGATGGTATGGCTGCCGATATTCACATAGTAAATAGGGAGTCGATTTAATGACTCCCATTTTTAACACACACACCAAAGCATTACTTGTCGTCCGCTTCACTATCTTGTTCATTCGTACTGATAATATTCATTATTCCCCCCGCTCCTTTCCCCAGAAAAACAGGGCGACAGTACCGGGGCCAGTGTGGCTTCCAATGGTAGTGCCGATATGGTTGATCTCCACTTTTCCCTTCAAGTGAGGAAAGCGGGCTTCTACCAGGGCAGCGACAGCTTTTGCATCATCCAGGCAGGCAGACTGGGAGATGTAGCATTTTCCATCGTAGTCTGTTCCGTTTTCTGCCAATTCTTCCATCTTATCCACAATGGCGCGGATGACTTTTTTCTTTGTCCGTATTTTATACCGGGGGATCAGCTGCCCCAGGTGGTTCATGTCCAGCAGCGGGCAGATATTCAGCAGGCCGCCGACTACGCCAGCGGTTTTAGAGATCCGGCCGCCCTTGATATAAAAAGTCAGGTCAGTGGAGAAAAACCAGTGGTTCACATTCAGACGGCGGGAGACCGCCCAGTCATAAACTTCTTCCAGTGTTTTTCCCTCGTCCCGCAGGTCGGCTAACCGGTCCATCAAAAGACCATATCCGGAAGATGCCCCCAGAGAATCCACGATCAATATTTTCCGTTCCGGATATTTTTCCGAAAGATTGCTGCAGGCGATATTGGCAGAGCCGATCACGCCGGAAATACCGGAGGAAAGGGTGACATGAAGAATATCAAGCCCTTCTTTTAAAAATGGCTCAAAATAAGCCTCAAACTCGTCTGCGTTAATTTGGGAAGTTTTTGTATCTGCCCCCTCCAGCATAGACTGGTAAAATTTATCAAAGGGAATGGATTTCCCAAGATCGTCGGGATATTCTTTTCCGTCCAGTTCAAAATGGAAACAAATATAAGAGATCTCTCTTTCTCTAAAGTGTTCTTCGCTTAAGTCTGCCGTCGAACAGCAGCTGATCACATAGTTTCCCATAGTGCCCTCCAAAAAGATTTTTTAAAATTATAATGATTGTAGCATTTATGCTTCAGAATTTCAATGGTTGCTTTTAACAGGAGCAGGGTATATACTTTAGCTAAAAAGAATACGTTAGAGTATGGAGGATATGTCATATGAAAGTTTTATGTTTAAATGGAAGTCCGCGGGAACACAGCTGTACTTATACAGCACTGAGAGAGGTGGCGGACACGCTGGAGAAAAATGGGATTGAAACGGAGTTTGCCTGGGTGGGGAATCAGCCGGTGGCAGGCTGCATTGCCTGTGGCAAATGCGCCGGAAAGGGACGCTGCATTTTCGATGACAAAGTAAATGAGATTCTGGAGCATTTGGATGAATACGATGGAATCCTGGTGGGTTCTCCTGTGTACTATGCGGGACCGTCTGGGCAGGTGCAGGCGTTCTTAGACCGTCTCTTTTACTGCGGCGGCTCTCGGATGAAGGGCAAAGTTGGTGCGGCGGTAGTCTCCTGTCGCCGGGGTGGAGCCAGCGCAGCTTTTGACCGCCTGAACAAATATTTTACGATCTGCAGCATGAATGTTATCGGATCCCAGTATTGGAATCAGGTTCATGGTTCCTGCCCGGAAGACGTGAAAAAGGATGAAGAGGGCTTACAGACGATGCGGACGCTGGGAGAAAATATGGCGTGGGCTCTGAAAAACAGAAAAGCGGGAATTGAGGCAGGCATCGGGGCGCCAGAATACGAGGCGAAGATCCAGACCAGTTTTATCCGCTAGTGAAACAGGATAAAGATTTGAAAAGTCCCACGCAGGAGGATTCAGAATACAAATATGAAATATAATAACACGATACACGGAAGCTTCTGCAGCCGGAAAAACCGGTTTGTGGCAGAGGTGATGATCGACGGCAGGCAGGAAACAGTGCATGTGAAAAATACGAGCCGATGCCGGGAGCTTTTGCTGCCCGGCGCCGAAGTGGTATTAGAACGGGCCGCCAACCCTTCCCGCAAGACGAAGTACGACCTGATCAGCGTCTATAAGGAAGGTCTGGGCTGGGTAAATATTGACAGTCAGGCGCCTAATAAGATCGTAAGGGCGTGGCTGGAGGCACAGGATTATGACCTGGTGCGCCCGGAATATACCATCGGAGACTCCCGTATCGACTTTTATATGGAGAAGGGAGAGCAAAAATATCTGATGGAAGTCAAGGGCTGCACGCTGGAGATCGGAGGCATCGGTTATTTCCCGGATGCCCCCACTGAGCGGGGGATCAAACATCTGAGAGAGTTAAAAAAGGCGGCGCAGGAAGGATACCAGTGTTATGCAGCGTTTGTGATCCAGATGGAGGGTATTACGGAGGTGCACCCCAATATAGAAACCCACAAGGAGTTTGGGGAGGCACTGGAAGAGGCGGAAAATGCCGGAGTAAAGGTTTTGTATCTGGGGTGTGCGGTGACGGAGGACACGCTGGAGATCGCGGGGGTTAGAGAGGTTGCTGACGGGAATATTTCTTGACTTTTTAAGTGTGTAAGATTATACTGGAAAGTAATATAAGGATCAATACAATGAATTTAAGGGTGTATTTATCCAGCAGATCAAAAGGTTAGCAAAAGAGCTTGGGCGGAGAGGATAATTCTGACTGTTTTGAGGAATAAATAGTTTATTGGATTTGGTCTTTGGAGGATGATTAATGAGACGGAATGAGAGAAGCATTTCCTTCAATGTGGATGCATATACAGCCAGATTAATCGGAAGGGAGAATGTATCCAAATTAGAAGGAGCAGTTCTTGAGATTGTGAAAAATGCTTATGATGCAGATGCAAAGGTGTTCTGCCTTTATTATAGTGCGTCAGAGAATTGTATCACTATGATTGATAATGGAAGTGGGATGGTAGAAGAAGTACTTCGGGACCATTGGATGACCATTGGCAATTCTTCTAAAAAAATTACTTTTAAAACTGCCGGAAACCGTATTCAGACAGGGGCAAAGGGAATAGGGAGATTTGCTTTCGACCGTATTTCAGATCGTTGTGAAATGTTGACGATTTCGGAGCAGGGCGGACTAGAGTGGATCGTCAACTGGGATGATTTTAGTGGAAACAAAAATCTTTCAGATATAAAAGCCCAGTTATTCGATTCGGATGATACGTTGTCAGAGTACGCACATATTCATTCATGGACAAATCAGGAAATGGCAAAACTGATCGGGAATCTGGATCTGGGAAAAACAGGAACTGTCTTCCGTTTATACGGTCTGCATGATGACTGGAATGAAAAGACCATGGAGAGATTGCGGAATCATCTGGAGAATCTTCTTCCCCCGGATGTGGTTCAAGACTTTGATATATATTTCTTTGATGATACGACATTAGCAGAAGAGGCAAAGGTTGTAAGCGCCAATATTGATTCTTATGATTACCGGATAGAATTTGTGGTCCAGGGGAATCGGTTAAGTCTTTATTTAAACAGGAATGAATTTGATTTTGGGGAAGAAGAGGAAGAAATATTACGGGAGGCAGGTATCGCCAGGGAGGAGATACCTTATTTTCATGGTGAGACAAAGCAGATGGAATTTACCTTTGCCGAGATTGGAGAGACCGCAAATCTTATCGGAGATTTTAAAGGGGTTCTCTATTTTAATAAAATTACTTATACTAAGAAAGATGCTGAAAAATTTTACTATAAAGATATTAAAGGAAGGAAAAATTTTACCAGGGAATTTGGTGGAATAAAGATTTATAGGGATCATTTCCGGGTGCGCCCCTATGGTGAATACGGGGATAATGACTTTGACTGGTTGGAGTTATCCGCCCGCAGTAACCGTTCATCGGTAGGATTGGGCCATCCCAGGAATAATTGGCGGGTCGGTTCGGAACAGATGATTGGTCTGGTGAATATATCAAGGGAAAACAGTAATCTTGAGGATGCCGCAAACCGGAATGGTATCCAGGAAGGCCCTGGATTTGAACAGTTAAAAAGAGTTCTTATAGCTGTGATCAGTGAGTTTGAACGGGACAGGCAGGGAATCGGCAGAAGGCTGGCAGAATATTCCAAGCAGAAGGATGAGCTCCAAGCAGAATTGGAAGAAATGCGAAGAATTGCAAAGTTGCGCAAAGAGTGGGAGGAAGAGCAGAAAGAAAAGAAGCAGGACGGGTTGGGGAGTGAACAATTAGAGGATAAGGGCAGCGGGAGTACAGATCGTAAAGAAGAGGCTCCGACAGCAGATCCTGATAAGGTGATGAAGTTGCTAAGCTCTTATGGTTTAAGACAGGAGCAGGAGATTCAGGAACTAGAAAATGAAATGAAGATGCTTAATACTCTGGCTACGACGGGGATTATCGCAAATATGTTTATGCATGAGATCCGCACGTTGACAAATAATATCGGTCAGGAACTGGATTCGGCATATGAAGCGATCAAGTATGATCAGGATATAGAAGAGGCTTTTAAGAATGTTCAGAAGGCAATCGTTTTTAAAAAACATTTTGCCTCCTGGTTTGGCGTGACAATTGAATCCATCCGTAAAGATAAAAGGAGACGAAAATGTTGTAATATCAAAGAACTTTTGAAAGATTTTATTGGAACGTGGAAGGAGATACTAGAGAGAAATGACGTGCAACTGATGTTCTCCTGCGATGAGGATATTTTATTCCGATGTTTTGCTTTTGATATCGAGAATGTTATCAGTAACCTTATTTCAAACAGCCTTGCTTCTTTTGAGCGTGAAAATGAAGAGGTGCTGGATAAAA
>CAJUFM010000106.1 GCA_910585745.1 uncultured Eubacterium sp.
GATAGGGGTCTGAAAGCCTTATAAAATCAAGGCTGAAGATTCCGAGAAGTTATATCATTACAAAGGGTGCGCATTTTGGAAAATAATTCTTTCAATAAGCACTTGATAAAATCAAATAGATTAGGTATACTAGGAGTATGACTTCCTGAGATGTTCGATACTCTTGAATTTTTGAACCTACAATACTTTAAACGGGATTCCTATATTTGTGATTGGATGCCAGGCCGTCACTGCCGGACTTGTCCGGTACAATGGAAACATTGCAATGGAAGGCAGAAGACCACGTGCGGTTGCCCACCTAGCATATGCTAGGAGTCAAAAATCAAGAACCGGCATTTTGGGGGTTTTACAAAAGATTATATAGGGGCAGCGAGCGAATCGCTGTCCTTTTTGTATAATTTGTATCTATGGAGGAAGAGATGTTAGAAGGATTTGTAAAAGTGGCTGCTTGTTCACCGGAGCTTAAGGTGGCAGATTGTGAATACAACTGTGATAAAATGATTGAAAAGGCACAGAAGATGAGCAATAAGGGAGCAAAAGTGCTGGTATTTCCAGAATTGTGCCTGACGGGTTATACCTGTGGCGACCTGTTTCTTCAGGACCGTCTTCTGAATGGGGCGATGGAAGGGCTGGAACGGTTTGCCAAAGAGACGAAAGCTTGCGATACGTTATTTTCTGTAGGGCTTCCGCTGCTGCATCGGGGAAGGCTTTATAATGTGGCGGCAGTTGTTTTTCATGGGGAGGTACTGGGACTGGTGCCCAAAAGCCATATTCCCACCTATTCTGAATTTTATGAGGGACGGCACTTTGCCGGCGGGGATTCTGCATGGCAGAGGGGAACCGTAAGTGAGGAGGGCTGCGGAACCCACCGTCTTCCTTTTATGGACCGGGAAGTTCCCTTTGGCGCCAAACAGATCTTTACCTGCGAACAGCTTCCGGAGCTGTCTGTGGCCATAGAGATCTGTGAGGATCTGTGGGTGCCTGTGCCGCCAAGTTCTTATCATGCCATGGCGGGGGCGACGGTGATACTCAATCCCTCTGCCAGTGATGAGGTGACAGGGAAATCCGCGTACCGCCGTGAGCTGGTAAAGAACCAGAGCGCGCGGACCATCGCCGCCTATCTCTATGCCGATGCTTCCGGGGGAGAATCCACCACGGATCTGGTGCATGCCGGACATAATATGATCATGGAAAACGGAGTGATGCTGGCAGAAAATCCTTCTTTTAAAGAACACGATATCATCACAGAGATCGATGTGAAGAGGCTGCAGGCTGAGCGGCGTCGGATGACAACCTTTCCGCTGTATGTCTCACCGGAAAAGATGGGATACCGGATCCACAGGTTCTGTTATGAAAGGGTGGAGAAGACAGAGCTTACCAGAACTTTTGAAAAAACCCCCTTTGTTCCGGCGTCAAAGACCCACAGGGAAGAGCGCTGTGATGAGATCTTAAATATCCAGGCTTCGGGACTGGTAAAAAGGCTGCGGCATACCGGATGCCGCAGCGCGGTGATCGGTCTGTCCGGCGGTCTGGATTCCACCCTGGCCCTTCTGGTGACGGTGCGTGCCTTTGACAGGCTGTCCCTGGACCGGAAGGGGATCGTCTGTGTAACGATGCCCTGTTTTGGCACCACGAACCGGACCTATGACAACGCGGTCAATCTGGCGAAGGAGCTGGGGACAGAGCTGAGAGAGATATCCATCGAAAAAGCGGTGAGGGGGCATTTTGAGGATATCGGCCACGATATCAATGTCCATGATATCACCTATGAAAACGGACAGGCAAGGGAACGGACGCAGATTCTTATGAATATTGCCAACCAGACCGGCGGTCTTGTGATCGGTACTGGGGATATGTCAGAACTGGCCCTGGGCTGGGCGACCTACAATGGTGACCACATGTCCATGTACGGCGTGAACTGTTCTGTTCCGAAGACCCTTGTGAGGTATCTGGTACAGTACTTTGCCGACACTTGCGTCAGCAAGAGTCATGATACCAGTGGGAGCAATGGTGAAACTTCTGGGAGTACTTTGAAACGTGTCCTGTATGATGTGCTGGATACACCAGTGAGCCCGGAGCTTTTGCCGCCCAAAGACGGCAAAATTTCACAGAAGACAGAGGATATTGTAGGTCCTTATGAACTACATGATTTTTATCTGTATTATATGCTCCGGTTTGGATTTATGCCTTCCAAGATATTCCGGCTGGCAGTCTATACTTTTGAAGGTGTGTACGATGCGCCGACGATCTATCAGTGGCTTCGTACCTTCTATCACCGTTTTTTCAGGCAGCAGTTCAAGCGTTCCTGCATTCCTGATGGACCCAAGGTGGGCTCTGTGGCGCTGTCGCCGCGGGGAGATCTCCGTATGCCCAGTGATGCATCCGATGCGCTCTGGAAAGCAGATCTGGAGAGCATAAAGCCCTGATCATTGTTCCACAGTTGCTTTGGACAGAGCATTTTTGATGCCATCGATCAGCATGGTCTGGGTATATTTACTTTTTTCACTGACGGTGATGTCGTCAATCGGAGTTCCTGCCACCAGCTCTTCCTCCAGAAATTCCAGGGAGGGTTTTACCAGAGGGTACATGGTGGTTACGGATTCGTCCAGATTTACCAGGGAAACAGACTTGATCTGGCTTTCATCTACGACGATCTCCAGATTCAGGGTGGTATCCCCCAGCTGCATCTGGGAATTGTATATACCCGGATTGTACACTGCTGCTTCTGCAGTAGTGGTTTCGGCGGCGGTGTCTTCATCGCCGGAAGGATAGAACATGACGATCAGGAGTATGATGAGCAGGAGACCGAGTCCTACAAATATACCGGTATATACAAGCTCTTTCATTTGAAATACAAGGATTTTAGTTTTTGACATGTGGATAATTCCCCCTTTTATGGAGTGTAGATTCCATCTTGTTATATTATATGTACCGGAATGGGCAGATAGAACGAAAAAGGATGAAAATGATATGGCATTGCAGTTTATATTTGGCGGCGCCGGGAGTGGCAAGAGCACTTTTTTATATGATATGATTACCGCAGAAGCGGCAGAACACCGGGATAAGCAGTATTTTATCCTGGTGCCTGACCAGTTTACGCTGGAGACACAGAAGACGCTGGTGGAGAGAAGCGGGGGAAAGGGAATCTTAAATATTGATGTACTCAGTTTTCACCGTCTGGCCTTCCGCGTCTTTGAGCAGCTGCCAGCGATGGAGCGGACGATCCTGGAGGACATGGGAAAAACCATGCTGCTCCGGAAAGTATTTTCTGAGCAGAAAGACAGGCTGGCATATTTTAAAAAAGGGATTGATACTCCTGGTTTTTTAGATGAGTGCAAGTCTTTTTTGTGTGAGCTGGAACAGTACGGCATCCGACGGGAAGAGGATTTTGATAAGATGAGCCAGCTGGGTATAAAATTTGAGGATATCCGTTTGATCTACGACTGCTTCAAAGAAAAACTGGGGGATACCTACCGGACGGCGGAGGAGCTCATACTTCAGCTGGCGGAGGTAGTACATGAGATGGAGGGGATCCGGGATTCGGTGATCTGTCTTGACGGTTTTACCGGTTTTACCCCGGATCAGTATGAGTTGATCGCCAGGCTTTTACGGCTCTGCCAGGATATGTATGTCACGGTGACGATGGATGTGTCACGTCGAAGGAAATATCTCTTTCAGATCAGTGAGGAGACAGTGACTGCCCTGACAGAGACCGCGAACCGGCTTTTTGTGGAAGTAAAAGAACCGGTTTGGGCGGGGCGGGGAAGAGAGAAGAAACCCTATCGTTTCCTGGAGGATGGAGAGCTCGCCTTTTTGGAGAGAAACTGTTTCTGTTATCCTCCGGGGCGCTGGGATGCACCCACAGAGGATATCCGGCTGTATATAGGAAGAAAACCCAGGGATGAGGCGGCATATGTGGCGTACAGCATCTGGTGGATGGTGGCGAGGGGAGATTACCGCTACGAGGATATTGCCGTGATCACAGGAGATATAAGTTCCTACGAACAGACCATCACACGGGAATTTTCCAGGATGGGAATCCGCTATTTCCTGGACGATAAGAAAAGTATCGGGGCCAACTGGGTGGCGGAATATATTCAGTCGGTGCTGGAGATGATCCGCAGGAATATGGATTATGAGAGCACCTTCCGGTTCCTGCGCTGTGGTCTGTCGCCGCTGGCAAAAGAGCAGACGGATTGCCTGGAAAATTATGTAATTGCTACGGGCAAGAGAGGGCTGGCTTCTTATGAAAAAGAATGGAAGCATGGAGTGGGACAGCTTTCCCTGGAAGAGATCAATGCTTCCAGACAGGTAGTTTATGATTGTGTCAGGGAACTTTTTGAGGATTTCCGGGGCGGAAAAAAAACGGTGGAGGATTATACCAGGGCATTATATGGGTTTCTTCTGCGGCAGACCGTGTATGAGCGGATGCTGGTGCGCAGTGAAGCCTTTGAGGAACAGGGGCAGGATATACTGGCGAAAGAATACCGCAGTGTGTATAAAGTCGTGATGAACCTTTTTGACGAGATGGTGGAGCTGATGGGGGATGAGCTGGTCAGTGCCGAGGAATACCGTCAGATTCTCGGGGCGGGATTGTCCGAGGGGCTGGTGGGATTTATTCCACCGAAGAAAAACCAAGTGGTGGTGGGTGATATTGAAAGAACCCGGTTGAAGGATATCCGGGTATTGTTTTTCATGGGCTTTAGTGATGATATTGTCCCGGGAGGACCGCAGCCGCCGGGAATCGTAAATACGAGGGAGAGAAAGAAGCTGGAGCAGATGGGCATCACTTTAGCGCCTTCTGGCAGCAGGAAGGCGGCGAATGATCTGTTTTATCTCTATCTGAATTTTGCCAGACCCTCTGAGAAACTCTTTCTTACATACAGCGAGACGGGAGCCGGGGGAGAGGGAAGACAGGCTTCCTATATTCTTGGGAAGATCCGTCAGATCTTTCCAGCGCTGAGTGAGCTTCACGCCGGAGAGGACCATTCCCCAGAGAGATATATCGGTACTGACCGGGGGCTGGAGTATCTTCTGGATGGTCTGGGGAAGGAAGACAGCCACACTGGACAAGAAGCTCGTCGTACTGGCGGAGAGGGAAATACGTGGTGGGAGCTGTGGCGTTATTATCAGACCACAGAGGACCGGGAGTGGATGCGCCGGGCACTGGCGTGTCATTTTGGAGGCAGACGGGAGGGAAAGCTGTCGGAACAGGCTCTGCAGTACCTCTATGGTGAGGAACTCTATGGGAGCATCACCAGGCTGGAACGGTTTGCCAGGTGTCCTTATGCCTATTTTATTCTCTACGGGCTGTCCCTGAAAGAGCGGGAAGAGTACACGGTGGCGGCGCCGGATTTTGGAAATGTGGTGCATTATACCCTAAAGGAGTTTTCGGACCAGATGCGGGAAAAGAATTTGAGATGGCGGGATCT
>CAJUFM010000107.1 GCA_910585745.1 uncultured Eubacterium sp.
GTAATGATCTTACGCTTGGCAGCTCCTGGCATATCTTCTTTGAGGACGTCATAGAGTACTGTAAGCCCCATAGAAGTATTTAGGTCATTTCCCATGGCCTCGGCAAACTTTATGCGGTATTCTTCCACTTTCCCATCCTCAGCTTCGCCTTCCTCTGGCACTGCCGCCACCCGCTTCATCAGTTTCTCATAAGCGGCTGCCACGTTGTCCAGACCCTCGTAGGAAAATTCCAGCGGTTTGCGGTAATGGGACTGGAGACAGAACATCCGGTAAACCATCGGATCGTATCCCTTTTCTTCCAGAAGGGACACCGTGAGAAATTCTCCCTTGGATTTACTCATCTTGCCGCTCCTGGTATTGAGATGATTCACATGGAACCAGTAATTACACCATTTATGTCCGAGATATGCCTCACTCTGGGCGATCTCGTTGGTGTGGTGCGGGAAAATATTATCCACGCCGCCGCAATGGATATCCATATATTCGCCAAGGTGTTTGATGCTGATACTGGAACACTCGATATGCCATCCCGGATATCCGACGCCCCAGGGACTATCCCATTTGAGCTCCTGATTGTCAAATTTGGATTTGGTAAACCAGAGGACAAAATCCGTCTTATTTCTCTTATTGGTATCCTCCTCCACATCTTCCCTGACACCTACCTGGAGTTCTTCTTCCTTCTGGGATGACAGAACATAATAATCCGCCAGCTTAGAGGTGTCAAAATATACATTTTCCCCTGCCACATAGGCATAGCCCTTTTCCAGGAGCACTTCGATCATATGAATAAACTCACCAATACAGCCCGTCGCCGGCTCCACCACATCCGGACGCTTGATCCGCAGCTTTTCACAGTCCTGAAAAAATGCTTCGGTATAAAATCTGGCGATATCCATAACAGATTTATGTTCTCTCTTTGCACCTGCCAGCATCTTATCCTCCCCGGTATCCCCGTCACTGGACAGATGCCCCACATCTGTAATATTCATGACCCGCTTCACATCATACCCTGTAAAACGGAGATATTTTTCCAGAACATCTTCCATAATATAGCTTCTCAGATTGCCGATGTGGGCAAAATGATACACCGTCGGTCCGCAGGTATACATAGCCACCTTTCCCGGTTCATTCGGCACAAATTCTTCCACCTTTTTGGAAAGGGTATTGTATAAACAAGTCTTAGCCTTCATAACTCTCCTCCATTCTGGCTGACACTGATTTCTGTATGATTATATTACTTTTTCTCCTGCAGGTCAAGGTCAGACAGGGATTCAAATGCCTCGATCACCGCATCCACAGACATCTTATCCACAAGGAAATAATCCATCCCATCCTTGTCAACCCGGTAGAAATTCGTACCGTCATAGGGCAGATAACGGACCGTCACATCCCGCCCCTCCTCATGGTACACTGCTGTCAACACAGGTTTCTTGCTCTCTGGTTTGACAGAATCTTTCGCTGCGGAAGTAAACTCCAGTAAAAATGCCTTGGAATACGGTGTCAGGAAAGCATCCTCCTGGTCTGCGGGCACCGTTTTTCCATTCAGAGTCCAGATGTTTTTCTCCTTGCCGTCCTCACCCTGTTCGGAATCATGGGTGACCGTGATCTTTTTGCCGGAGTGCCCTATTGTCATTTCATAGCCTTTTATGTCCGAAGCAAGAGTGGAATATACGCTGTGATCCATATAGGTGTAGGCATCCGCCCCCATCATGCTCTCTGCCTTGTCTGCGGACAGGGTATACACATTTTGGGAACCTTTCAAGCTCACATAATAACTTCCATTTTCATCTTTTTTTCCCACATACAAGGTATAGCCCTTGGTATCCTGATACTCCTTTGGCACAACATTTGCCTTATTGCTGCTCTTTCCCACCGTGGACGCCGAATCAGAATCTTCTTTTTCCTCTGGGATCTCATAACCGTCTTTGAGGTCAAAATAGCCCACCTGGATCTCTGCTGCCGGATCATCCAGGCCATATTTTTTCTTGTCGGAACACTGGTATTCCACTAGTTCATCAAAAGAAACTGCCGTATAAAAACCCTGCAGCGTCGCCCAGTCATTGGTAGAGGATCCCGCCAGAGGCTTTTTATAAGGCTCTGAGATCACCCAGTTCGTATAGGCATCCACTTTCTTATCCTCGGGAACGATTTCTGCCAAAAAAGTTGTTTTGTTTTTATTTTTTATGGAAATCTTCGTTAGGTAATCGGCATTGATATCTTTGATCTCCTCTTTGGCGATCAGAGTATTTTTCTCTACATAAAGAGAATTGTACAGTGCATCCGTAAAGGTATAGATCTTATCGCTGTCCGCTGTCATTCCGTAATTACCGCCGCTGACAGGAACCGTATCCCCAAAACAGATCTCCTGGGATTTACCATCGGATGTAGTTATTTTTACCGTCATCTGTGGTTTTTCCAAACCATACTCTTGTTTGCTGCCACTGTCTCCTGCCAGTTCTTTTGTGGCTGTCACCGGACTCAGAGCCTGGAACATGCCCTCCACCGCTTCCTGGTCCACAGGAGCTTCTGGGAGATCCTCCAGTTTCCAGCCTCCTTCTTCTTTGCGCAGAGAAACGGGGTTTTCTCCTTCTCTGACGACGGAGATCGCCGTGATATTGTCTTTCTCCACATGAAAAACCCGCACCGTCTCTGAGGTACTCTCCTGCTCCCCGCTATTCTCATCCTCTCCCTGGGGCACAAGAAAATACAAAGCAATAGCTGCCACCATTAAAACACAGAGCCCTGCCAGGGTGAGTGCCTGCTTCTTTCCCTTTGACATCAGTTCTTCCTCCTTCTGAACCAGATCACAAAACCAGCTGCCAGCAGAACAAGAGGAAGTATCACCACGAGAACAACCGTAAAGAATACGCGGTCACCCTCCTGGATCATCACCGTCTCCATGTTCAGGCTTCTTGTAGGAATCGCCAATTTAGCAGTCTCGCCCCCTGTGAGCCAGGTGGCGGACTTAAGTACCACCGAGCGGTTTCCAAACTGGTTACTGGATATATATGTGTCCGCATTAAAATTGGAGGAGGCAAACAGAACAATTTTCGTCGCCTTTCCCTGCCCCTGGGTGTTTTCTGCATACACATCCGTTATGGCTGCCGCCACCGCAAAAGGTCCACTGATATCCTTATCTTCCTTTTCCAGTGTCGTAGCTTTTTCATTGGTTTTGGAAAATGCGGAGTCTGTCGTAGTCAGAAGAGGATCCACAGTCAGGGTGCTCCTCACATCACTCTGAACCGTCAGTCCCTTGGTTCCCTGAACGATCACCGGAGCACTTTCCGTAAGTTCTTCCATGATCTCGTGCTCCTTTGCATTTCCCACAAAGGCCGTCGGATTCTGTTGGGATATCGCTCCTTCTGCATCCAGCACAAATCCCTCCGCCACATTAACTCCATAGTCTGCCAGAAGTTTGTAAAAATTCGTCATTTCCTTCTCTGGCAGCGCATTGATATAGATCATCGCCTTTCCGCCGTTTTTTAAATAATCAGAAAGAAGATTGTATTCCTCTTCAGTGAAGTCATATACTGGTCCATTGATCAAAAGGATCCGGCAGTCCTCCGGAATGCTTTTTGCTGAAGCCGTGGCAAGTTCTGCTGAATCAATATTGGACTTATCCAGGATCTCCTGGAAACTGCTGCCGATCTCTCCCTCTCCATGACCAGAGGTATAATACAGCTTATTGGTGGTGTCACTGGTCACGATCTGCAGCGCCGCAGTGATCTGTCCCTCTGCATCCAGCGTGTTCGTATATCCGCCAGTCATATAATCCATATCCTGCACCAGCATTTTTGCAGCTGAAACCAGACGCTTCTTATCCTTGGTCTCATTCACTACAATTACATCATTATCCTGAATCTCCTCATCGGTAAATTGCTTGGAAAAATTCGGGTAAACCACCGGATCCTTGTCTACCACCTCGATATTCCCCAGCCCGTTGTACTGTTCCAGAACTTTCTCGATCACACTCTGCTGGTTACCCTCCTGGCACATATAATACAGCTTTACCTTATCTTTAATGCCCTGTGCCAGCTTCTTCGTATCCTCCGTCAGCGTATATTTTTTGTCACTGCTGAGGTCTACTGAAATATTCATTTTATTTACTATGAGATTTAATACCACCACAAGCACGATAACGATCGCCATAACGAGGGTCTGATAGCCGCCCATCTTGAACTTGCGGTTTTTAAAGCTCTTTTTTACATCTTTCATTTTGTCCTCCATACACTAATTCCACCTTTTTTTCTTGATCCTCTGTATCGTAATAAATACAAACAGAAAACTGACACTGATATAATAGATCAATGCACTGACATCAAATATTCCCAGTGCAAAATTGCTGTACCGGTCCACGATGGAGATCGAGCTCAGCGTATTTCCAAGAAGATTATCAAATGCCTCTGTATTCAATATGAAAGCGGCCGTCAGCCCCGCCTCAGCCACAATTCCGATCAGCGCCGAGAGCCATCCATTGTGGATCCACATATTCAGTACGAAGGCAAGGATCAGCACGAGCACTGCCAGAAACCAGAATACAAAGGTATGTCCTGTGGGAAGCATCACCGCAAGGCTACTCATCAGGTACGTAAAGATCATGATGACACCAGATGCCACCGCTGCGATCACCTGGCTCTCTGTCAGGGAAGAGATAAACATGCCGATGGCGATATAGGCGGAACCCAGCAGGAAAAATCCCAGTGCACTTCCATAGGCGATGGCAAAATCCACACTCTCTGTCCCCGTGGCAACTCCCTTTACCAGTCCTGACAGGATCAGGGGATACACACACAGAATCAGCATGGCGATAGCCAGCAGGGTCACCAGGGCAAGATATTTACCAAAAATGATCTTTGTCACCGAGACTGGTGAGGTGTATAATAACTGATCGGTCTTCTGCCGGTTCTCTTCTGCGATGATACGCATGGTAAGCACCGGCACCAGCAAAAGTATAAAGAACATCTGCATTCCCTGAAAGATAACAGAAAAATCTGTGTACCCATTGATCAGGTTATATACCATAAAATACAATCCGGCCAGAACTAAAAAGAAGGCGATAAATATCCAGCCGATCATCGATGTAAAATAGGATCTTAATTCTTTTTTATAGATTGCCAGCATCTTGGACCTCCTCTTCTCCCGACACAACTTCTGTCTTCGGTTGATTTCGTTTGTCTTTCATCTTTCTCTTTTCATCCTTTGTCATCTTTCCACCGTACTGGCGGGTTCCCTCTCCCGTCAGACGCAAGAACACTTCTTCCAGAGTAGGAACTTTCAGATTCATC
>CAJUFM010000108.1 GCA_910585745.1 uncultured Eubacterium sp.
CGGTGGTGTGAGAGGTCGGCTAATCAATTAATGATTAGCCTCCTACTCGATTTATCATGATATCTGTTTGCAAAGTGTGTTTCTCATCATTTATTTTCCAGTATTTTCTCTATACTCACCAGTTTTACACAGAGCACGAACAGATCTGTTGCCTGAGCCAGTTCTTGCAAATTTGGGAAGGAAGGGGCGAGACGGATATTGCTGTCTTTTGGATCTTTGCCATATGGATAGGTAGCACCAGCGCCGGTCAGGGTCACACCTGCCTCTTTGCATTTGGCAACGATCTTCTTCGCACAGCCTTCCATGGCTTCAAAAGAGATAAAATAGCCTCCATAGGGTTTTTCCCAGCTGGCTATGCCTGTATCTGCCAGTTCTTCTTCAAGGACATCCAAAACAGCCTCGAATTTTGGCCTCATCTCGTTGGCATGTTTTTTCATATGCTGTTTGAGCCCTTCTAAGTTTTTAAAATAAGTTACATGTCTTAACTGGTTTATTTTGTCGTAGCCGATGGTCTGAATCGTCAGCTGCTTTTTTATGTCGTCCAGATTTGCTTTTGAGGCGGCAAGAGCGGCGATGCCGGCGCCGGAAAAGCTTACTTTGGAAGTGGAGGCAAACTCGTATACGATATCGGGATTGCCCGCCTTTTCACATTCACTGATGATATCTAATAGTTCTGCCTGGTGGTCCTCATAGAGATGATGGATCACATAGGCGTTGTCCCAGTAGATACGGAAATCTTTCGCTGCTGGTTTCAGACTGGCAAAACGTCTGACGGTGTCATCGCTGTAGTTGATGCCCTGGGGATTGGAGTATTTAGGGACACACCAGATCCCTTTCACAGTTTCGTCATTGTTTACAAGTTCTTCCACCAGATCCATATCAGGACCATCCTGTGTCATCGGAATGTTAATCATCTCGATGCCAAAGCGTTCGGTGATGGCAAAGTGCCTGTCGTAGCCGGGTACCGGACACAGGAATTTAATTTTATCTAGTTTACACCAGGGAGTGTTTCCAAGAACACCGTGGGTATAGGATCTCGATATCGAATCATACATAATAGACAGGCTGGCATTTCCAAAAACAATGACATGTTCTGGAGCCGTTCCCATCATCTCTGCCATAAGCTGTTTTGCTTCCGGGATTCCGTCAAGACCACCGTAGTTGCGACAGTCTAAGCCGTCGCTTGCCAGAAAACCGGATTTTGAGGTAAGGACATCCAGAAGTCCCAGAGATATATCCAGCTGGGAAGTACTTGGTTTTCCTCTTGACATATCCAGCTGAAGGCCGCATGCCTTTTTTTCCTCAAATTTTGCTTCCAATTCTGATTTCAGTGCAAGCAGATCTTCCTTGCTCTGCTGACTATAATATTCCATGGTGAACCTCCTAAGTGTAAATATATGCATAAAACTCTTTTCAACTTCACTATTATATACAGATTATTTTATATTTTCAAGTTTTTTTTAATTTTCAAAAGTTAACAGTTGTCTCTTTACGGAAAAAAAGGTAAAATAAAAGGGAATATTTACTTGCCGGCAGTCGCTGGCTAAAAGAAGGGATGAAGCGTAATGAGGTTATGGAATAGAAAGAGTTTTACAGCTTTGTTGCTGGTGTTTGTTCTGTTTGCCGGCATGTTGTCTGCGGAGACGGGGGGTGTCCGGGCAGAAGTAATACCAGAGAGGATATCAGAAAGTGAGTGGAAGAAACTGCCCACAGGAAGCGCCGGAGTGCTGGAGGGGCGGTCTGTGCTGATCAGTATTTTTGTGAATGACAAAGTAAGCAAATGGACCAAAAAAGCAAAAAAAGAAGCAAACAGAAAAGTCCGCTCCGCGGTATCTTATATCCGCAGACAGGCAAAAAAGTATGGAAAGAACGTTTCTTTAGTAGCAGACACAGAAAAATACAAGGATATCAGTTATTCTTTCCAGGTGAATAATAAAGTCAGTGACAGCCTCAGAAGCCAGGATAAGCTGTATCAGAAAATAATGAAATTTGTGGGAAAGAACATTGATATTAACGGGCTCCGTTCTCGGTATAATACAGATAGTATTGGTTTTCTTTTTCATCTGAATAAATCGGGAACCAGTTCTACGCTGGTTCATTATGCAGAAGAGGGCACTGAATTTTTTTATGAGTGTGCCACGTTATTTTCAAAATATGGAAAACAGGCGGAAGGGGCTTCTACCTATGCCCATGAGATCCTTCATCTTTTTGGGGCCAGGGATCTTTACGAGAGGTCGCTGGCAGATGGAATCACTGCTTCCTTTGTCCGGTATATCGAAAAGAAGTTTCCAAAAGAGATCATGTACTCTACTTATGACCGGAAAGGGCGTATGTTAAAATACAAGATCACAAATGACATCAGCCGGATCACGGCGTATTTTCTGGGCTGGAAGGATAGTGTGCCAGAGGTGAAAAAATATGCACTTCCAAAACTTAAGGAAAAGGGCTGTTTTTACGAATGGACTTCCTTTTAAAATTACAGGAGTAACACATTAGCTCAAGGGTGTCCTTGGGCTACCAAAATAAATTGGAGGAGATGATATTGATGAATACAATAAGAAGAAAAATAGCGACGATCGCAGTGGTGTGCTCACTGATCATGGGACTGAGTCTGGGGATTCTCAGCTTTCTGTTTTCCAGCGATATGGCAGACAGCGACTCCAAGGACTATATGCTGGCCAGGGCTGAGGAGAGAAAGACACAGTTTGATGGGATCCTGACAAAGATCCAGTAGTCAGTAGACACGCTGACGGATATTGCGGTGGGTAATCTTACAGATTTTCAGAAATTTAAAACGGATCCGAAATATGTGGAGGCATATACGAAGGGGCTGGAAAATACACTGCTCCATTTTGCCGAAAAAACCGATGGGGCACTGACGGCTTATATCCGGTATAATCCAGATTTTACAGAACCCACTTCAGGACTTTTTCTCACCAGAAATTCTACGAAAGACGGGTTTGAGAGTATTGAACCTACGGATTTCAGCACATTTGAAAAAGATGATCTGGAGCATGTGGGATGGTATTATATCCCGGTAGAGAATAAAAAGCCAACCTGGATGAATCCCTATCTCAATCAGAATATTAATGTTAGCATGATCTCTTATGTGGTGCCTGTTTACATAGAAGATGAATCCGTGGGGATCATCGGAATGGATATCAGCCTGGAGACCATTGAGAATATGATCTCGGAAGCTTCTATTTACGAAAACGGTTATTCCTGCCTGGTGGATACAAATCATAATATTGTGGCCCATAAAGATTTTAAGCTGGGGGACAGCTTAAAGGATATGGCTCCGGAAGCAGAAAAGATCATAACCGATACCGGAAAAGAGGATCAGGTAAATTCTTATCAATATAAAGGGCAGAGTAAATTGATGGCATATCTGACTCTGGCAAACGGAATGAAGTACATATTGACAGCTCCTGAATCGGATATACAGGCAAAATCTGTATCTTTATTGAAGATCATGGCGATATTCCTTTTGTGTGGTTTGATCTGCTCCTGTATTTGTGGGTGGTTTATCAGCGGAAGGATCTCTAAGCCGATCTCCCGGATCACTGACCTGGTGGATCAGATCGCCAAACTGAATCTTAAGAAAGATCCTGGTATTCATACCCTGTCCCGCAGGAAAGATGAAATTGGCCGAATGTCCAGGGCAGTGGAACTGATGCAGAATGAATTTGGGAATATGACATCGGAGATCAGTGATTCCTGTGCGGTGGTAAAAGAAGGGGTAACTTCTCTGGATGAGGTTATGAAGACTACAAATGATCTCTGCCAGGACAACTCAGCCACGATGGAAGAGATGTCTGCAGGTATGGAAGAATCTGCTTCAACGATGGATATTATATTAAGAAATGTAGAAAATGTAAACGGAAATGTTCAGGAGATCAATGAGGTATCCGTCCGGGGACGTGATATATCCAGAGAGGTCAAACAGAGGGCTGAGGAATTGGAAAACCATACCAGGACCGCCAATGAAAGAACCAAAGAGGTTTATGAGGAATTGAGGGTAAATACGGAGTCGGCGCTTCAACAGGCGAAGGCTGTGGATAAGATCCATGAATTGATCCAGGCCATCAGTGATATTTCCTCCCAGACCAATCTCCTGGCGCTGAACGCTTCCATTGAGGCAGCCAGAGCCGGGGAGGCAGGCAAGGGATTTGCAGTGGTGGCATCGGAGATCGGAAGTCTGGCAGGTCAGACCCAGGTGTCAGCAGATGATATCAAGAAAATGGTTTATGAGGTGGAAAGTGCTGTAAAAAATATGGGTTCCTGTATCAGTACATCCACAGATTTTCTGGAGAGAACGGTTATGGGAGATTATCAGCAGTTTAGCGAAGTGGGAGCTGCATATCACTCGGATGCCGCTACTTTTGAAGAATTTATGGTATCGGTTCACGGTCTGGTGGAAGATCTGACCAGGGCGATGGAAGAGATTGTCCAATCCCTGGATCGTATCGGTCAAACCGTAGGAGAGTCGGCAGGAGGCGTTTCGGAAATCGCAGGTAAGACGAACCACCTGGCGGGGGTTGCCGCCCGTGCTCAGGAGCTTGTGGACCAGAGCGGGGAGAAAATTGCCAAACTGGAACAACTTTTGAGTGAGTTTACCTATTAGTAAGATGAGTGAATCAGCACATATATGCAAGTCAGGTGACTTTCAGTTTTGACTTGACAGGTATTAGAATTTTATTTATTATAAAGGATATAAATATTAAAAAATGCTTTGACGAAGAGGAGTACATCGTAAAGGACCCAAAAGAGAGGATGTTCACCGGCTGAAAGACATTCGGGCAGCCTTATGATGGAAGGTAGCTTCTGAGCAGGATTTTTGAACAGTGACATGATATGGCACTTAATAGAAAATAACGGTTTGCCCCGTTATCGGCAGAATGAGGAATAAAGTGAACTCTTTATTTGAAATAAGGTGGTACCGCGAGACTGAACCAGTTCGCCCTTATAAATGGGATGGTACCAGATAAACCGGAGATCTTACAGCTTCGGGCTGATACCAGCCCGAAGCTATTTTTTTGTCAGCTACAAGCCGCGCAGTTCCAGAAGGGCAGGCACATTCGTGCTTGCACGAAAATGTGTCTGCCCTTCTGGAACTATGAGGCGCCAGCCTCAACGATGAGCCTGCGAAGCAGGCGAAGAGTGCGCGCGGCGCAGTTTCGAGGCGCGAAGTTAAAGAAGGCGCCAGCCTCAACGATGAGCCTGCGGAGCAGGCGA
>CAJUFM010000109.1 GCA_910585745.1 uncultured Eubacterium sp.
TATTCGCATTTGGTCTTGGGATCAACCGTGGCATTCGTTGGAGGCAAAATGTTTTTTGGCTCCAACATAATAGAATGTTACATTTCAAAAAACTATCGTGTTATGTCATCTACCGCATCTTCTACACCATCTACAGTATCTTTCACACCTTTTCCTACACCATCCACAGTATCATCGACTGCATCACCTGCTTTGTCAAGGACATTGTCGTCTTTGCCACCTTTGTTATCGTTGCTGGCATTGTTGCCATTGTTGTCATTGTTGTCATTGACAGTTCCGTCCTTGTTTCCGTCGTTGTTGTCATTGTTTGTGTCGCCGTCCATGCCTGTGGTGTCTGTGTCGTCTGTGCCATTGTCAGAAGCGGCTGCCGGAGAAGCGGAAGGTTCCGGGCTTTCCGTAGTTGTGGCTGGAGAAGGGGATGCCGTTGCATCGTCGTTTTTGTTGTTTCCGCATCCAGCCAGAAGAAAGGCAGACAGACACATTGTAGCTGTTACCAGTAATATTTTTCGTTTCATAGAGAAATTCCTCCTGTTTGAAATTCGACATCTTAGCACAATGGCGCCAGTACAGGAAAAATCAAGTGATTATTACTTAATTTACGCAATAATGTTTTCCTGTCTTAGCTCGACAGTTCAGAACTGCGTCGTCGGGCTAGCTTGTGCTTCTGTCATAGATAGTATGTTCAGAAGGAATTTCTTTTATTCACCATCCGCCGTCAAAACCGATCACCTGGCCGGTGAGATAGTATGGTGCTTTTAGGAGCAAAGCGATAAAATCAGCGGTTTCTTCCGGCGAAGCCATGCGTCCGGCAGGGATTTCTTCACAGATGGCATGGATTTCTTCCGGGGTAAAGGAGGCATTCATAGCCGTATCGATCATGCCGCAGGCAATGGCATTTACAGAGATCCCGCTGGGTGCCAGCTCCTTGGCAAGGGATTTTGTCAGTGAGTTAAGTCCGCCTTTTGTGGCAGAGTAGGCGGCTTCGCAGGAGGCTCCGGCATTTCCCCAGATGGAGGATATATTTAAGATCCTGCCCTTTTTTGCATGGATCATATGGGGAAGAACCTGGCGGCACAGGAAAAAGGCAGAGGACAGATTGGTATTTAAGATCTGAAACCATTCTTCATCGGACAGATCTGGAAGAAGCCCAATCTTTGAGATTCCGGCATTATTGATAAGAACATCGATTTTTTTAAAATGCTTCAGCGCCGTTTCCACGATCTGAACCGACGTGTCGCTTTCGCGGATATCCCCACAAAACGTAATACACTGTGGAGTATATTTTAAGCAGTCGGTTTTAAGTTGTTCAAGTTTTTCCGGGGAAGAGCTGCCGCAGAGCAGCAGCTGACAGCCTTCTTTTGCCAGTTTTCTGGAAACAGCACTTCCGATGCCGCCGGAAGCGCCAGTGATGATCACAGTATCCTTCATTTCTTTATCTCCTATTTACAAAATAAAGTATGGTTTCAGTTTACCACGATCATTCAAATTTTGCAAAAATTCTTGTATATTTAAGCATTTTCTGGTACAATAGGGCTATTGTTTGGTCACATATCAGAGTTCAGTGAGGATAGGAGAGGGAAGATATGTTGAAAATTGTTTTAAAAACTTTTTTAAAAACAATGGGAATTATTATATTGCTGCTTGCAGTAGGGGTTGCAAGTTATTTTCTTACAATGTTGTATTTTAATACCACCGAAAGGGAGGAGCGGAGCACTAAATATGAGCATGTGATCGATGTCAATGCGGGCTCCGAGTCCAGCAATCTGATCTACAGCATAGAGAAAGATACCAAGCTGGTCCGGGCAGTGGTGTTGGAACTTTTTGATAAAGAGACTGGAAATCTTGATTATATTACCATCCCAAATAAAACTCATATCTCATTGTCAGCTGCTAAATACAATGAATATATGGAGGTGAGTTCCCAGATTCCGCAGATCGTAACGCTGCGTGATATCAATGAGTATTTTACCGGGGATGTTGCCTATGAATATGGAATACTTCTTCTCCAGGAGGTACTGGATGTAGAGATTGGGTATTTTACTGCCATGGATTCGGAAGACTTTAACAAACGTTTTGAGAAAAAAGAAGGAGCCTTTACCCCACGGCAGGAATATCTGGATAAAGTCCAGCAGAATAAAGACGAGGCTGCCATGAAGGCCTTTATCGAAAAAGAATGGGAGAGCATAATCTCAGATATTACGTTGTCCCAGAAAAAGCAGTATGCTCCTGCATTTGTCAAAGTAGACCGTGATCTCATCTATGCCCACCGCGCCTATGCGGAAGAGATCAAGGGGAAAGCTACCCTGGACGGGGCAAAGACGAAAAAGATGATTGATAAGATATGGGAGAGCGGAAAACGGAAGGCGAAGCAGAAACATGTAGATGGAACAGCAGCGCCGACGGATCTGGAAAAACTGAAGTCCCGCAGCATACAGATCACAAATGGAAGTAAGGTTAATGGTCTGGCTGCCTCTTTTAAGGAAAAACTGGAGGCAGAAGGTCTTTATGTAATGGGTGTGGGGGACTTTAGCGGAGAAGTACAGAAAAAAACTATTATTTATGCCAGAAAACGAAGATGGGGAAAATATCTGAAGCCATTTTTCAAAGCACCAGTGATCCAGGAGGCGAAAGATCTTACCAATAGTGCGGATATAGAAATCGTTCTTGGCACAGATGATAAACCGTGATATTATTATAGCTCATTGGCAAAGAAAGGAAAGGTTATGGGAACAAGGATTAAGATCATGGATCTGGAAGTGGATATTCTGAGCGAAGAAACTCTTCGGGAAGAAGTTGCCAGATATCTCTCCCTGGATGCGCTGAATATGATACATCTGATCTCTCTGGATTATATCGATGCCTATGAAGCAAATGAACTTGTTCAGGACACGCTCAGGGAGGCAGATATGGTTCTCCCTGGGGAGAAAGCGATACTTAGTACGTATCATGTGGATGTGCTGGAAACCGGAGGTATGGTGGTGGATTACCGTTCTGTGGGAAAAGCTGCCGACCGCGGACTGTTAGAAGGGAAAAAATGCTACCTGGTACTGAAAGACCAGAAAGAAGCGAGAGTGGTTTACCGTTATCTGATCACCCATTATTCTTTTATGGAGATTGTCGGTCTGTATGTGGCTGGCAAAGAGGTGAGCCAGGAGGCCCTGATCAATGATATCAATACAAAGCTGCCGGATATCGTCCTGATCTCCATGGAAGACATTAAAGCAGAGGAGTGGGTGCACAGCAATAAGCTCAAGATCAACGCCAAACTCTGTGTGGTATTGAGCAGTGTTATGAATCTGATCATCCGGGAAAATATTCATGTTCCCCCAATCTTAAAAACGCTCCATCTGGGCGGGATCTATGCCTGTATTGCAAGAATTCCATATTCCAGTTCCTGGAGACGTCGAATATTTAGAAAAAAAATGGACAACTATAATAGCAAAAAGCTTTTGGAAAAAGCAGATGTGAATGAGGAGTTGTCGGATGAAAAGGAAAGACAGTGAATTGTTATCGTACCTGCTTGTGACAGCAGGTACTTTTTTTATGGCGGCGGGGATCAATATCATTTATGAGCCTCTATCTATGGTGACGGGAGGATTTTCTGGCATAGGTATCATATTAAAAAAGGTGCTGGAGGCAAAGGGGGGATTTAGCCTTCCTGTGGGCGTTACAAACCTTTTTTTGAATCTCCCTCTGTTTATTCTGGCGGTAAGATTTAAGGGCGGCGGATTCCTGAAAAGGACGTTGTATGCTGCTCTCAGTTTCTCTGTGGCACTGCTGGTAGTGCCCTCCTTTGAAAATCTCCACAAGGATTATCTCATGGCGGCGATCTATGGAGGCGTGCTCAATGGTGTGGGACTGGGTCTGGTGTTTTCCAGGAATACGTCCACAGGGGGAAGTGACCTGCTGAGTACACTGCTGAATCACTGGTTTCCGGGACTTAGTATATCTGAGCTATTGATCATCATCGATGGCGCCATTGTGCTGGGGGGAATGTTTTTCTTTGGTATGCAGACGGGGATGTATTCTATCGTTGCTGTGTTTATCACGGGAAAGGTGTCGGATGCCCTGCTGGATGGTCTTAAGTTTGCAAAGATGGCATATATCATATCCGATTCCCCCAACAAAATCTCCGAGGAGGTCATGCGTCGTCTGGACCGGGGTGTTACCGGGTTGAATGGAAAGGGAATGTATTCAGGAAATGACAAAAATGTGCTTTTGTGTGTTGTGTCCAAAAAGGAAGTTGTCCGCCTGATTGAAATTGTGAAAAATGCTGACGAAAATGCTTTTGTTATTCTTATGGATGCCAAGGAAGTCCAGGGGGAGGGATTTATTGAAAAAAGTGCAGGTGGTTAGTTATGCAAATTAGACAAAGATTTGCGAATTATTTATGAAATTTGGATATAGAGTTTTTGGACAAAATAGTGTATAGTGTTAATAGAAGATGTTATGCAAATATTAATTTCCAGGGAGGAACATGTAATGGCAAGTTTATCATTAAAAAACATCAACAAAGTATATCCAAATGGATTTCATGCGGTAAAGGATTTCAACCTTGAGATCGAAGACAAAGAATTTATTATCTTCGTAGGTCCTTCAGGTTGTGGTAAATCAACGACGCTTCGTATGATCGCTGGTTTGGAAGAGATTTCAAACGGAGAGTTGTGGATTGGCGATAAGCTGGTAAATGACGTAGAACCGAAAGACAGAGACATCGCGATGGTTTTCCAGAACTATGCGTTGTATCCACATATGTCAGTATATGACAACATGGCATTTGGTCTGAAGCTGAGAAAGGTTCCGAAAGATCAGATCGAGCGCCTGGTACATGAGGCAGCTAAGATTCTTGATATTGAACATCTGCTTGATCGTAAGCCGAAGGCTTTGTCAGGTGGTCAGAGACAGCGTGTTGCGATGGGACGTGCGATTGTGCGTGATCCAAAAGTATTCCTTATGGATGAGCCCCTTTCTAACC
>CAJUFM010000110.1 GCA_910585745.1 uncultured Eubacterium sp.
ATCAATAAAAGATATTTTTTAGCCACAAGTGTTACAAAAATGCTTGACCACTACAAAGATAATTTTGGGAGTGAAGTGAAATAAAATCAAGGATGGCTGAGGCTGGACAAAGCTATAGTTAAGTAGTAAAATACACAAAGGAGGTGTGTTAAAGTGATGGAAGAGAAAAAAGGCCATTTCCTGCGCTGGCCTTGGAATGTGGTTGTCTATGTACTGCTGGCACTGGTGCTGCGCCTCTCTGCTGTCCCTGTCATTTTGATTCTGATGTGGGTACAGCGGAAGAACAATCCCCACGGCATATCGGAAGGATACTGTCTAAGCCGCACCCGGAAACGACTAACCGAGCTGATTTGGGCATTTCTTCTCCTTGTGGTGTCTGTATCTTTGTTTTGTCTGTTCAAGGTGTGGCTGGAGCAGGACAAGACCTATTGGGAAACCATGGACTATGTGAAGCTGGCTGTCTGCGGCGCTGGTGGTCCATTGCTGCTGATCGGGGGACTCTATCTGGGCTATACCGCTGTCCGGGATACATTCTTTCCAGCGAGAAGCGCCCTGGCACAATCCATCCGGAATCAGCTGCCCTATCCGGACGAGTCCCCGGCGGTGGATGAACTTTTTGCCATGGTGGATCAGGACCTAATGGAAAATGCCCAGTGGTTTGGTCCAGTGGGCATTGGCCGAGAATGGGTCTTGGGAGACAAGGCGAACAAGATCGACCGCATCCGAGGCATCTTTGTAGTCAATAAAATCCACCAACACCACACAGAAACTGGTATCCGCACCAGCCGGAATATGGAACTGGTGCTGATTGACGACCGCTGGCAGCGGACCATCACCAGCTTCAATAACCTGAAGGATCTACAGGCGGCGGCAGACTGCCTGGCGCTCCGTGTCCCGGAGGCGCGGCGTGGCGCCAATAGCGAAAACATAGACTTTTGGACCATGGACGAGGCTGCAAGGGAGGAATTTGAAAGAGAATTTCGCCAGAAGCAAAACCGGCGTGTCTCAGAGCGGATCCAGCGGGAGACGCTGGATAGCGGTCCCCAGGATATGATCCTACATCAGATAGATGGTCAGGTGACTTCCCGCGTGACCGGGTCCCTGGTGGATGAGCAGTTTCGGTTATGCCAGGAACAGGGTGAGGGGCATTTTATCCTGATACCAAACCGCCCGGTGGAGACAGAGGCAGATACATTTCAGGCGCTGCATGTTTCCGCTTCGGAAGGGAGGATCTGGCTTCTGATGGAGCTCCAGAACCAGCCAGGCTATGGTCCGGCTAAAGCATTGGACGAAAGGGAGGCCCGGAGAATTCTATCTGGCTGGTTATGTCGGGAAGCACCAGATACGGTTTCCTGGGAACTCCGGCAGGTCAATACCCCTGACAGCCAGCCGGGTGCCGCTGACCAGGTCCGGCAGTCTCACACAAGGCTGTCCCTGGTCTACGCCAGTGGTGCCGCCGAAAATCACACTACTTTCACCAAAGAAGATGTCCAGATAGCGGCAGAGGGCATCGTGAATGGTACATATCAGTTGGTAGATCTGACTCACTCGGTGGGCTATCTGTGGATTCGGGTTACAGCAGGAGATAAGTTAGATGTACGCTGTACTGTAGAAGCCACAAAACCAAACGGAGAAAAGTTGGAGTTCTACAAAGCGAAACTGCCGTCAAGAGAGGCAGCGGAGTGGCTGACGGGCTATCCCTACGGAAGGTTCCTGCCTGGAGGCAGGGATTGGAAACGGGTCAAAAAATAAACATATAAGGAGAATAAGTATTATGGCAACGGTTTTGAGTAATGAGGTAAAACAGGCTCTTCAGGATATTTACTACAACGAACGTACAGGTCGGGGCAAAGAAGCTCTCGCTCTTCTTGAGAGAGCCTCGCAGGCCGGAGACGGGGACGCTACCTGCGTCCTGGCCCGGTGTTACTGTGGGCGGCAGTATGTTTGGGCAGGTCACAGATTTCCGGAAGACGACGACAAAGCCATCCAGCTGCTCCATAAGTCTGTGGAGCAGGGCAGCGCCCTGGGAGTTCTGGTGGCCCTGCGTTCCGGGGAGCTGACGCCATCTGTGCAGAAGAGGATGCCTTTTGCAAACCTGCAGGAGGCCCTGGACACGGCGGTGGAGCTGGCAGAAGGAGGCGATGCCTTTTCCCAGTACGTGGTGGCAAACTCCTACTTCTGGTGGGACTTTCTGCGCATTCAGAACAAGGGCAAAGACTCCTTCCCCAATCATGCTGCTTTCAAGGCGTATCTAAAGGAGAATATTTCCAAATGCGAGGACTGGTTCTGGAAAGCTCTTCGGGGCGGTATGTATTTTGCCGCTAACAATCTGAACAAGTATTATAAGGAAGGCGATGAGGATATCATCGCCCCCCAGCCGGAGAAGGCCAGGGATCTCTATAAGATCGGTGCGGAGGACGGACATCCCATCATGCAGGCGATCTATGCTGACAATCTGACCGAGGAGGGGCGGAAGGAAGAGGCCCTTCGCTGGTACAAAGAAGCCGCTGAAGGAGGTCATCCGGGGGCTTGGTACGATGTGGGGCGATGCTATTTCAGTGGCGAGGGCGTAGCGCAGGATGATGCTTATGCTGTGCAGTGTTTTGAGAAAGAGCTGAACCAGAATCCCATTCATACAGGGTCCTGTAATCTGCTGGGCAAAGCGTATTTCTTTGGACGGGGGGTTCCGTTGGACTACGCCAAGGCGTACCAGTACATCTCCACCGCTTACTACAAACAGGACAGTACCTGGGGCGTGTTCTACTTGGCTCAGTGCAGCTTCAACGGCTGGGGAACCCCTCAGGACTATGGCAAAGCCATGGAGTTCATGAATAAAATGACCTTTGAGAATCCGGAGGCGGACTATATGCGGGGCTTCATCTACGCCAGGGGATTGGGCGGCGTGCCGGAGGATATCAAAAAAGGGTGTACATATCTGCAGAAGGCTGGAAACTTTGATAAGGCCAAAGAGGAACTTCTACACTACAAGAAAACCTTATTCGGCAAATGGGTTCGGCGAGGGTAAGCCTTCGGTATACAGTTAATACACATTGCTGGTAATGGATTCCAGCTTGCTTTCTGGGGGCTCCCAAGAGAGCGCGAAGAAGGCGGCGCAAAATGCGCCGCCTTCTTCGCCAGTATCGCATAATTTATTAACAATAAGTCCATCATCCTGCCAGATACCCTTTTTCCTCTAGAAAATTAAGAAAGCTGTCACATGCCTCTAAAATATCCTCATAGGTTCTATCAAAATTCCCTGTATACCAGGGATCGGCAATACTACGTGGTTCCTGGGAAAAATCAAGAAATTTGTAGATCTTGTGATTCTTATCCTCGCCAAAGATCCGCTGCATATTTCTGATATTGCGGTCATCCATGGCAAGAATAAAGTCATAGGCTTCATAGTCTTTCTTACGAATCTGTACGGCCCGTTTTCCATAACAGCTGATCCCCAGGTCAGACAATATTTTCTGTGTTCCGTGATGGGGCGGGTTTCCAAGCTCTTCTGTACTGGTTGCAGCAGAAGCTATATGAAACTCATTCCCCAACCCCAGTTTTTCGATTTTGTCACGGAAAATGTATTCTGCCATGGGGGAGCGGCAGATATTGCCATGGCAGACAAAAAGTATTTTTATCATTGTTTTTATATCCTTTCAAAACTCTATGGAAGTTAGTACATAAATTTTTCATTATAAAATTCTGCATCAGTTAATTCAAGATATAAAGCATTTATTTCTTTGTTATAAACTTTTACTTCTTGAATTAACAACTCTCTTTGTAACCATGATCAGTAAAAATAAAATATAATATTACCATCCGTTTCAATCCACTTCTATAATAATATGAAAAACATCTTAAACTTCATCAAGCATTCTTAAAAGCAAATCTTATTTTCCTGGAAGTTCTTTCAATAGCGGCTTACATTTTTTCACAATCCTTCCAACTGTTTCACCACTCTGACGGTATATTTTCATAAGTCCGTTATTTACCTGCTGTTTTGTCTTACCGTCCAAAAGCACCCGAATGATTTGTTCTTTATGTTTTGTATACTCTGGTTCTTTGAAATGCTGTCCGAAAAAGGAGCGTATCTGCGCTTCTCTATTGTTGGTTTTTTTAGACACATTTTTCGATGCATTGGCTTTTCTGCGGGTAGACTTGTTTTTCACCTGCTCGTCCCTTTTATCTATTGTAGAAATTCTTTTCACTTTCCATTTTCTCTCGCAGAACTTCTCAATATCCTTATCAAAATCTGTGTCTTTTGAAACAATAAAATACTCTGCTGTCTTATTCTTCTTTAATAACTTCTCAATATCAAATAAAATCCAAAAATCAGCTGCATTTTCTATCGACCACTTTGCCTCGATATATTTAAAATGAGCCTTGGACTTGTTAATAAGGTTATGAAAATCTAATGTAAGCTTTTCTTCTTTTTTGCGTTCTTCACGATAATATATTCTGACGCAGTCTTTATCCGACAGATTTTTAATACCATCTAAACCGGAACAATGAACATTCTCATAATCAACAAGAAAAAATCTTTGATATTCTTTCGTTTTTTTACCCATTTACTTTTCTCCTCTCGCAAAAATTTTTCATGATTTTATTATATAAAAAACACTTTCATTTGTCAAAATGACTGAATGAAGGGTATACCTAAGTATCGCAAGAAAATCCTATATGGGAAATTTCGAGATGATATAACGCTTCTGACTGTTAAAAAACTCTGTCATATGCTAAAATGTACGCCAAATGATATTGTAAAGTTCATATAAGACAAAATCACATATCTGAAGTGAATTTTGCAATAAATTTGATTGAGTATCAAATTACCATATGATATAATAAATTTGCACTACTTTACAATTTTATAAATGATGCCCCTGTTTCTTAATTAGCTGTTTTAAG
>CAJUFM010000111.1 GCA_910585745.1 uncultured Eubacterium sp.
ACTTGCCGAATTTATTGCCGTTTTCGAATTTTGCGTCTCTTGCCGCATCCAGATCAATACCCTCAAATTTTTCCATGATCTCTGTGTGATATGGAATCTCAAAATCTGGTACCACCGACTCGCCAAATTTTTCAATCTCTACATTTTCACTGTCGTCTTTACCAATAGGCACGCTGGCATCTATAATATTAGGGATGGTCATCATAATCTCACGAATCTTCTCTCCCAGCTCCACTTCCTTCTTTTCCAGCTCGGCAAGTCTCTCGGCACCTTTCGCCACCTCTGCTTTCAGCGCCTCTGCCTCATCCTTCTTGCCCTGCGCCATCAGTCCGCCTATATTTTTTGAAATCTTTTTACGGTTTGCCCGAAGTTCATCCGCCTCCTGCTGCGTGGCACGGCTCTCTTTGTCCAGCGCAATCACTTCATCCACCAGTGGAAGCTTTCTGTCCTGAAATTTGTTTTTGATATTTTCCTTCACAACATCCGGATTTTCACGTAAAAATTTAATGTCCAGCATAGTTGGTTCCTCCTAAATATAATTGGCTCTATTATACACCTTTTTCCACTGCCATGCAAATCATTTCTTTAAATAACCGAAAACCAGCTTTCTGTCCCGTTTTTTTGATCAGACACAATTAATAAGCCAATGCGTGTGGCCAATGATATCTTACCCCCGATTTCCCTTCGGGTAAATGTCATTGGTATCCAGTCTCGGCAGAGTATAGGGATGATCTTTGCCCAATTCTGCCACTCGCGCCTCTACCGAAACACCCAGCAGGCACCCAGCCTGTCTGATATATTCAATGACGTCTTCACTGTAATTTCCATAGGGATAATTCATCACCCAGCAGTCCCTGTCAATGATTTCATCAAAATATGTAAGGGCCTGGTCTACGTCTTTTTTCATCTGCTCCACCGGCAGTTTTCCCAGCCAGTAATGATCGTATCCGTGGATGCCAAAAAACATCCCCCCCTGCTTCATGCAGCGGATCTGATCCATATTCATATACAGTTCCCTGGCAAATACATCTTCCGGCACTCCAACATACTTGGCAAACAGTTCTTCCGCCATCTCATTGCGGATCTCTTCTGGCAGTTCATTCTGCAATAAACGCTTCACGAAAATAACTTCACCAGAATCCCATCGGTTCGGAACTCCTATGCGGTCATAGATCTTCTGGTTCTCCTCGATACCGGCGCCCGCCAGACGGTACTTGTCCATCCTGACAAAACAGTCCGACACCAGTTCACTCATCCTCCCCATCCGCTCTGCCTCTGCCAGAATAAAATGAATCCGGTTTACCGTCAGAAGCTTATGTTCCTTCACCGCCATGGCACTTAAGAAAAATGATCCCTGCACTCCGTATTTTTTCAAAATTGGATAGACCACAGTATAGTGGTCGATATAACCGTCATCAAAAGTCAAAAGCAGGGCATTCTCCGGAATCCCAGAAAAATCCTCTTTGGAATATGCCTCCAGCATACTCTCCATTGTGATCACCCTGTAATGCTCCATGATATGATCCATCTGCTGGATAAACAGGGAATAATCCAGCCCCCGGATCTCTGGATATCTGCTGTGCGTCAGATCACGCACATAGTGATACATGATAATGGTAACTTTTTTCATTGCTAACTCCTTAATTTGCTGTGATCTCATCGATAAACTCACAGATCACTTCCTCATCTTCCCGGCGGACCGGAAGCTGTATCCAAGCCAATTCTTCTTTCATCTGTTCTGCCACTTTTCCCATGATCTCTCTCCAAATATAACCATTATTTTCATATTTTTCCTTATTCAGCTTAATCAGAAAACTGGTCTTTTCGCATAACATAATAAACATCTGAAACTTTATACCGGCCGCTGCCTCCATATCCCGGATCTGTTCAGCAAAACCATGCATCTGTGCCATTCTTTTTTCATAGGTTCCGTATTCCGCCACATTCTGATCCGGTCCTTTTTCTGCTACAATAAGATCATCCTCCGCTTTTCCTTCATCCACCAGCCAGATCTCCCCGCTAAAAAAATCTGAATAAACCATTGCATAGGCCTCATAAAACATATGAGGATAAAAACAATATGCCTCATTGTCCCGATACTTCGTCTCATACTGGTCAACCACAGCATTCGTAATAACTTTTCTGTTATATATAGCGCCAGACATATAATTCCCATTCATATAGAATGCTCCCAACGCCTTTTCTCCAGCTGGTTCATAGGCATTTTTCAGCCAGTTATAAAAGGTACTTGTTTTTGCTTTGATCATGCCAAGCTCAGGAAATTCTTTTATTACGCGCAAATAGTAGTCGAGATTTGGTGCCACAATCTTATCTTCATCGCTGAGCAGCAGACAGAACTCTCCCCTGGACAACCGGATCACCTGATTTACATTTCCCACAAATCTCCGGTTTTCTGCAAATTCGTAGTACACAAAGCGTTCATCCTTTATTTCTTTCAGCTTCTCATACCCCTCGGTATTCTTATCACTCCCATTATTGGAGCAAATGATCTCCAGCTCGTTCCCATAGGGGAGCTGAAGAAGTTCTTCCACCAGTGCAAGTGCCCGATGGCCTCTGTTATGGGATGGTATACAGATACTCAGTAACATTTTGGCACTCTCCTTTCTCCAGTTTCAGTATATCACACTTTTTCACTCACCGCTACTTGTTTTACCCTTCCAGACCAGCTTACAGCACCTGGCATAATGCCCCGATATATTCGTTCAACAGATCCTTCTCTTCCTGTCCCAGCATATATCCTGTCTGCAGAACCTCACTGTACATCTGATCTGCCACCAGTTCCATGATCCTCTCCCAGTCATCACCGTGGGAAATATATTTTTCTTTCTGAATATTGATCCACTCGGCAATGCGTTCAATCACACGGCCCAGCATTTGAAACACAAGCGTCGGTTTCAAATTCAGATCCCGTACATGCTCCAAAAATCCATGCATCTGTGCGATCCGGCTCTCATATGTGCCAAAAACAGGGACCGTGGGATCCGGACTCTCCGTTCCCGAATCAAAAGAATCTGCTGGCGCCCCCTCCTCGATCAATAGCAGGTCACTGCAGCAAAAGCTCCCATGCAGCAACGCATAAGTATCCAGAAAAAGATGAACATAATAAATGTATGCTTCATTTTCATGGTATCTTTTTTCATACTCTTCGATCAGCTCATTGGAAATTATTTTCCTATTATAAATGGTGCCAGATATATAATTTCCCATCAGATAATAACCATCCACAGCTTCTTCTGTGTAGGAAAAATATTGTGTCCGCAGGTCGCTGTATACAAAACTGGTACACCCCTTTACCAGACTCAGCTCCGGATGCATATCAAGAAAAAGAAGATAATTTTTCAGGTTATCAGGTAAAATACCATCCTCATCACTCAAAAGCATACAAAAATCTCCACGGGACATTTTGATCACCTGGTTTACATTCCTGGCAAATCCCTGGTTACTTTCAAATTCATGATATTGTAACCGCTTATCTTTTATTCTTTTAATCTCCTGATACTCTTTTATATATTTATCACTCCCATTATTGGAGCAAATGATCTCGATCTCATGCTCATCCCAGGGCATCTCCAGAAGTTCTTTCACCAGCCGGATGGCCTTGTGCCCCCGGTTATGGGAGGGAATGCAAATACTAAATAACATACCACCATCACTCCTCTTTCGCATCTACTGTTATTGAATCAATAAACTGACATACCGCTTCTGAGTCTTCCTTTTTAAATGGAAAATCCATATTCTGCAACTCCTCCTTCATCTTCTGAGCCATTAGTCTCATAATTCCCGGATAATCAAAACCGCCTGCCACATATCCCTCCCTGTGATGGCGGATCAAAAAGGCATGCTGCTCAAATACCATCACCAGCATATCAAACTGCATTTGAAAAGAAATACCCAGATCCTTGATCTGTTCAATAAATCCTTGCATCTGTTCGATCACTATATCATAGGCATCATACGCCGGAATCTCCTCTGTCTTATCCATTATCTTCAGATCCGTCTCCGTCTCACCCTCCGATACCAGCCAGACATCACTGGCAAAAAAATGCCCCCGCAATAACGCATAAGTACTTAGAAACATATGGGGATAATAAAGATATCCCGTGTTATCCTGGTATCTCTCTGCGTACTCATTAATTATCTGATCCGTGATAATATGCCGGTTAAAGATCATGCCCGACACATAGATCCCCCGCATATAAAAAGCATCGATTGCCTGTTTTCCTGCCCCGGCAAAACAATCCTCTATATCCGCAAAGGCAAATCCGGTCCGGGGACGGATCACGCCAATATCCGGATACTTCTCCATGATCTGCAAATAAAACCCAAGGTTTTCTTCCAATATCCAGTCCTCATCACTTAAGAGCATGCAGAAGTCTCCATGAGACATTTTGATCACCTGGTTTATATTTCCAGCAAATTCCTGGTTTACAGAAAACTCATGATAATGGAACCGTTGATCCCGAATCTTCTTCAATTCCTCGTACCCTTCCACATTCTTTTCGCTTCCATTATTGGAACAAATAATCTCGATCTGAGTCCCGTCCAATGACATTTTCAGTAGTCTCCGGATCAGTTCAAGCGCACGATGCCCTCGATTATAGGAGGGCACACAAATACTAAACAACCTAACAATTCTCCT
>CAJUFM010000112.1 GCA_910585745.1 uncultured Eubacterium sp.
ATTATCTCATGGATTGAATGATTATATAAGGCACTCTATTGTAGAGCGCTTACGTTTAAACAACGTAAAATCGTCTCATCATCTGTTTCCAGCTCTTCAAGCCTATTTGTATTAACTGAATACAATTTTTTAGAAGCAAAATATTTTTCTTGTTCTCCTTCGTAAGCCAAATTCTCTTTCCCACAAAGTGCCTCTAAATCCATGCTAGTAATAGAAATAATTAATTCGACTAAATATGCTCTTCTTTCGCCCGCAATAATGCACAACAATGCATTTGGTATGATTTTTTTTTCAATTTTGCTTGAATGCATATCTGATTCTATGTAATTCGAAAAAAGCTCCTGAATCTGCAGAACATTTATTCCGTTTTCAATACACCGAAACATCACTTTCCCTAAACGTTTTAACAAATCATACTCTGTAGCATCCAACATTTCTTTTATTGCAAGTATTCCCTTAGCTGATGAAATATCATATAGCTGCAACAACTCCAAGACAAGCTTTTCATTTTTCTTTTTTTCATTATACTCTTTTCCCATAATATTTACCCTCTCTTCTCTACGTATTATATAATTACACATACAAGAAATCATTTCCTTCTTGTATGTAGAAAATTTTTATCCGTCTACCTCTAGGGGTTTCTCTGAAACCGCTTTAGACATAGCCTACCTAACCACACATCAACAGACCTATTCGGCATCATAAATATCAATCTCTTTGTTATTTATAGTCACAGCTACACTTAGATATGCCAGCCGACGACTAAATCCAGTATCCTTCAAAACCTTTTGTTTTTATTCATGAAACGATCAGTCCATATTTTTTTCAGATCTGTTTCATTTACTTTTTTAATTTCCTTATCCAAATGCCTTGCTAATTCTTTCATCCCTAGTATTCCATACAAGAATTTTCTACTTTATTATATCCCCCCCCTTCCTCTTTTCCAACAAGGAAAATCGTTCGACACCATTCGACAAACTCACTAAAAAACCGCCTATTTGCAGCACTTTGTAAATAGACAATTCTACAAAATATTTTAAAATTCTAAATATTCTCCTCCATTATTTACTTAACTATTTTTCCACAATAGCATAGAATCCTCGAACACAGCAGTCAGCCTCCCACTATCCTTAAGCCATGAGCGGTAGAATTTCACCGTACTCCCTACCAACACATATTTTGATTTATCGTTTCCACTGTCAATTAGATAAACATTCGCGCTGACATTCAAGCCAATAAAATAATTATAGTTCTTCCTAATTCGACGGCGCGGATCTGAATCCCCGCCTCCGCACCGTTGAGTTGCTCTATGCACTGCCAATATATTTATCGGCACATTATTTTAATCTTTCACAATTTCCAAATAACTGTTAAGTCGTCCGCCAACATATTCTGCGACAAGCAAAACCATATCGTCAGCTTTACCGTCACGATAATATGCATCGAATGCGTCATAATAGCGTTTGCGATCAGCAAATTTAACATTTATCGCAGGGTATCCATTACAGATGAGCTCAAGGTTTAAAATCAAACGGCCAGTTCTTCCGTTGCCATCAATAAAAGGGTGTATTCCTTCAAACTCAAGATGAAAACGCGCAATGCGTTCAATCGGGTGCATTATCTTTTTTCTTTTCTCATTTTCGGCAAGCAGCTCCGTTAGCTTCGGCTCTATAAGATATGGCTGAACAGGTTGCGTATATGCACCAGCGATCGTAACCGGTATACGGCGGTAAACCCCTTTATCTTCTGGTCTATTTATTAATACCAGCGAATGAATCGCCTTGATCTCCACATCTCTCAATTTTGTATTATTTTTTGCAATGTCTTCGATAAAAAGAAATGCATCACGGTGACCAACGGCTTCAAGATGATCCTTTAATGGTTTGCGGTCTATCGTCATTCCCTCGAGTACCATAGCGGTTTCTTTCAATGTAAGCGTGTTGCCTTCTATAGCATTTGAGTTATAGGTAAAATCAACCATAAATTCGTCACGCAGGCGCTGTGTTTCACCTGCAGTAAGCGGGCGCATACCATCAAGTTTTACTTTTTTAATATCTATGGCTGTCAGGATATCCGCAAATTCACCACGCTTTTTTTTGTTTGGTAATTTGCGTTTATCTAACGGTTTTTCTGTTTCTGTGGGAATCATATATAATTTACCTTTTCGGATAACACCATCAATTTCTCCGTTGGCACAAAGCAAACGAACACGGCGGGTAGAAACGCCCCATTTTTCTGCTACCTGTGTAACTGTTAAATATTCCATCTTTCATACCTCGCTGCTTTGAGAGTAGTTAATACAAGTTAATGTACCATACAATCGGAATAATTACAATATATATTTAGAGTAATTTAATATAGTTTTGCCGATATTTTTATACTTTTTATCTACAATGGTCCTGACAACGATTTTTTCTGTTGATCCAGGCAACAGAAGTATCCATTGCTGCACGGCACGCCTTAGTCTGATCCAGTGCATTCAGCATAACAAAATCATGGATCATTCCCTGAAATCTCACTGCCGTCACATCTATCCCGGCTTCCCGCAGCTTTCTGGCATATGCCTCCCCTTCATCCCGCAGAACATCCGCTTCACCATTTAGGATCATGGCATCCGGAAGCCCTTTCAACTGATCGATATTCGCCCTGAGAGGAGATGCAGTGATCTCATTCCTGTCACATGGCGACATCGTATACTGATCCCAGAACCACTTCATCCCTTCCCGGTAGAGGTAATACCCTTCCGCAAACTGGCAGTAAGAATCTGTACAAAAACAGGCATTTGTAACGGGATAATATAAGAGCTGTTTTTGAATATACGGTCCCTTTCGTTCTTTCGCCATAATTGTCATAGCAATGGCCATATTTCCCCCCACACTGTCTCCAGCCACGGTAAGGGTGCATGGATTCATCTGAATGTCCATCTTTCTCAGAATCGTTGAAAGCCTGCATAACACGTTATAACACTGTTCGATCGCCACCGGATAACGTGCCTCCGGCGATCGGCTGTATTCTGGAAATACCACAACCGAATCCGTCCTTGCAGACAATTCCCTTACCAGTTTTTCATGAGTATTGAAACTTCCAAAAACCCACCCTGCGCCGTGGATATAAAAAATCACATTGGCGGGAGAGGTAATATGTTCCGGGCAGAGGATATAGACCGGGATCTCCCCCCGTTCCCCTGTATTTACATCAAGTTTCCTGACATCCGCTGGATACATACACACCGGCGCATTCTGCGCCTCTTCCAGCACTTCCCGCCCCTTCCATGGCGGCATCTGAAAAATCAAAGGGGGTGTACAATTCGCATTAGCCACCTCCACAGCCTCCGGTTCCAGAGATATTCTGTTTCTCATTGTAAGATTCCTTTAACAACTTTCTTACTTCATTTTATTCCACTCCCTAAGCACCGCCACAAAAAATATAGCCTGGTAATAGGAGTTCTATCTCTGAATAACTTCTTTTACCAACTGCCACGCAATACTGCCTTCCCGGAGAAGAGATAACGCCTCATCAAATTTTATCCATACAGCAGAATCAACCTCTCCCGACAAGGTAAAATCTTCTTTATCTACAACTGCCTTATATCCCAGCATAAGCATCTCTTTCTTGCCATAAGGGTAACTTTTTATGTATTTTAGTTTCTTTACCGTGAGACCAATTTCTTCTGCTATCTCCCGGACCACCGAGTCCTCTGCCGACTCTCCGATCTTCATGATCCCAGCAACACAGACATGTTTTGTCTCCGAAACATAATTCTGCCACAACAGCGCGACTTCGTCCTGCTCGTTTACAACAGCTGCGATGATACTTGTCGTAAACATATCCCACAAAGGAACATCACAGTTCTCACAAAAAGGAATGAATCCCTCATCCCCAATTTCTTTTTTTATTAATTTATTCCCACAGTGTGGGCAGTATTGAAATTTCATGGTATTTCCCTCCTGCTAGTGGTTCCTTAGGTTATTCCGCTTTTTTACAATTTCTACAAAATCACTCTTCACAATCTCATACTTAGAAGGATCCCGCAGGATTGCAGAGGGGTGATATGTGGCGGTCAAAGCACAGTCTTTCCGGTCAATCCAGGTACCATGCTGCCTGGTAATTTTAAAATCCGGCGAAATAATCCGCTGCGCAGCAACACGGCCAAGACAGACAATGATCTTTGGCTTCAACAGATACGTCTCATATTTCAGATATGGAAAACATGCTTCTTTTTCCTCCCCTTTTGGATCACGGTTGCCCGGAGGATGACATTTTAAAATGTTCGTAATGTATATTTCGTTCCTAGCCAGTCCGAATTCCTGTAAAAGTCTGTCCAATATTTCCCCTGACCTCCCGACAAAGGGAAGCCCCTGCTGATCTTCCTGTCCTCCAGGAGCTTCGGCAATCAGCATGAGATCAGCCTGATGGTTTCCACGTCCCATGACAGGCAGATTCCTGGTCTGACTCAAGGGACACCGGGTACAGGTGGCAACGTGCTGTTCAATGTCATTCCATGTAAGTTGCATAATGGCTCCTTTGCAGTATTTTTAATTTTTACTTTATTATACACATAAACACTACTTTACAACTTTATAAATGATGCCCCTGTTTCTTAATTAGCTGTTTTA
>CAJUFM010000113.1 GCA_910585745.1 uncultured Eubacterium sp.
CAGGGGAAACAATCCCCGTTTTTCCACATCAAAGGTAAGAAATACTAACCATATACAAAAGAACAGCGAAAAATAATTCTGCATTGAACTTGCATACCATAAACCAATCCCCTCTCTTTGATGTGTCTCACCAGAGACAAAACAGATTCTGCCATAGTCCCGCAGTATCTTTTCATTTTCTAAAAGATTACTTTGCGTATTAAAAATTGAAACACCTCTAAGACTCTCCATCTGTTTTTTTATTTTTTCATACTTTTTAGAATAATCTACCTTTTGAATCTCCTCCCTGGACAGCGGCGTATAATCCTTCCATGACCCATAAGCAAACAATCCTATATTCAGCAGCAGGAATACAATAAAAAGAATTACGCTTTTTCTATTCCAAAATATTCTCCTTGCCTCCATCTGAATCCTCCCCTAACACCAATATGTCTTTCCACTCCGAATCCTTTTCAGACAATTTACTCTTATCAAATTGCTTTACCATGTATTTCCCATCATCAAAAGCAAAGGCAAAACAATAATCATTGTCTCCAAACTCCCACTCCATATTTTTTTCAAGGGGAATTTTCCCCATCTTTTCTCCTTTTTCATCAATTATGTCGATTCCATAATTGCGGTAGTCATTCTTTTCGTGACAGTCGTACCAGTTACAGCTATACAAATATTTGCCCTGAAAACTGCACTCTGCATAGATTTTCATTCCTTTTGTGACTTCCTCTCTTTTATTAGAATCCATATTCAGCCTGTATAGCTTATTTGAATCGTAGTAAAATACATCATCTTCTTCCTTATAGATCATTACCAGATCCCGTTCTTTGTCATACAATACATCCTTCCGTTCTTTACCATTTCGTATATCTACAAAGTTAGTGTGCGTCCGAAAATCAGAATCAACAGAATCCGCATAGCATCCGGTTACGGCTAAAGTGTTTCCAAATGCTTGAAGATTTTCTATGGCAGCCCCATATCCCTCCACTGAAGCCACTTCCTTACGATCCAGGCTTCCATTCAAACTTATTTTTTCAACTACAGCCTTTCTTTTCTTCAAAGTAGCTCCCTTCGATACGCTAAAATAAACATTTCCCCTGTGAACACAAAACTCAAAGTGCACTCCATTATCCGAGGGATCTAATGTGGCTATCTGTGCCACCTTTTCTCTTTGTCTGCCATCTTCACTCAGAAAATACAGATACCACTTTTCTGCATTACTATTTTCTGACGCAATATAATAAAATTTATGGTCATAATAATTTATTTCCGGTCCATCCCCAATACTGGCATTACATGTTTCATCTGTGTGACTGCAATCCGCTTTATTGCACACCGGAACTGCCTGTTCCATTGATGGTTCATAATAGTAAAGATGTTGAGACACTAAAAAATAGTAACCCTTTCCAGCCTTTTGGATCCTTGGCAGTGAACCTGAGCCAAAACCGCTTTGCCAGTCCCTGCCCTCTACATACAGTTCCCCTAGGTCTTCCAATCTCTCCTCATTACATGCTGTACTAAAAATACTCGTCAAAATTAAAATAAGACATATAACTAAATTTAGATATTTCTTCAAATCCATTCCCCTCCATTCCATTGCCCCGATATTATAGGGAAAAGTACCATCTCTTCCTGCCCACTTCTATTATATCACTTTAAAATATATACCGTCAAATACTATTTATAATAAAGTATATTTTCAACATTTCCTATCAGAGAAAAAAGCCATGTGCGCCAGCGATTCTATCGCTTTTGCACATGGCTTCTTTCTACTTATAATGCGTTGACCACTGGCAAATTGTGGTCAGCAGCAACTATATTATCTACTGCATGCCTCGAAAATCCATGTCTGGTTCGATGTTGCATTATACTGCCACTGGCATACATTGGTCCCATCGGTTTTACCAAAGTTATACACATCAAGTCCCTTTGTATCTTTTGTGACTTTAGTCGTTATGCCAAAGGTATTTGCGGCAGATGTTTTCTGGATCTTGAACATCTGGGCCTCTGCACCATTTGCTGAATAAGTCTGGATATTAGCTCCGTCACTGTTGGCACCGTATTGTACATCCAGCATATATCCCAGGCCATTTTTCAATGTCACGTATCCGTTTCCGAGATTCGTAAGATACCACTTCTGGCCTGCTAATGCGGCGCCTGTTCCGATCACTACATTCACACTGTTTCCGCCTTTGTTATCTGCCACCTGCAGATATTTGCCAGAATTCGTATTCTTAATATAATACCAGCCGTCTGATGGTACTCCACTGCTGCCCTGCACCTGATCCGCCGTCTTCTTTATAGACACGTCATCCATAAAGAAGGACACCAGATCCTGGGCAACGGGATCCGCCTTGTAAGCAGTCTCGATAAACACTCTTACATTGCTTAGATCAGCCCCTGCCGGAACTGTATATTTACCGTTTATCACTGCCCACTTGTCACCAGCTGTTGTCACAGATGCCATATTTTCAATCTTTCCGTCACCATAAATGATACTCATGAAAAACTTTGTCTGACCGGTTGCACCAGGATTCTCTGACAGATTGTACCGCACTGCAGCACTGACCTGATAAGTCTTTCCTTTCTCAAGACGTCCTGTCATATCCTGCACCGCTCCGGCAGATGTCATTTTCCTTCCCGCTGCTTTGAGGGAAAGTTTTCCCGAATGCACCGTCACATAACCCAGGCTCAGATTAGATCCATACAAGCTGTTCCAGTTCGTCAGCCCATCCTCGATGTTCCCGTTCTTTACCAGTTCGTCCCCGGATGGCGCGGGCACATCGACTGCTGTATTTGTTCTCGACATCTTCCAGTAGTCCAGATAGAAAAGTTCGCCGGAAGATGAACCTGTGAAAACAAAATAGATATCATGTACACCTGTTGCCGTTGAGAGAGACGCGGAATATTCTTTCCATGCTGTTGAACTTCCGTTAATCTGTACCTCTCCCAGTTTGGTGCCGTACCGGCTGTCCAGTCTTACCTCCACTTTTCCGCCGCCATTTACAGGCTGGGCGCCTATTGTGATAGATTTCAGTCCCGTCTTCAAGTCTACATCAGATACAGCCAGCCAGTCCCCGTTATGAATATGAGAAACTTTCATATTGGATGACTGGATAAAAGAACCCGGCTGCCAGGTCATGCTGGTTTTCAGCCCGTTGCTCCAGCCAATGGTCTCCGCCTCATTCCTCACATAAGGATCGAGCTTCTTTGTCTGCGCCACGCCTTGATAGGTTCCTTTGACCAATTTAATATGTCCATTGGAGTCATAGGAAACCTTATCCATATGTGTTGAGCGGTATCCCTGGCAGTTCGCCGGGAATGCCAGCGCTTTGGTCACTGTCTGCGCATGGTATGTTAAATAAGTGCTTCCATTAAAATCAAAAAAGGCATGATGATTATTTCCACCAATTCTAAAGTATGTATAAGGGTTTTCATGCACAACACCAACATAGGTAAAAGGTCCCATAGGGCTGTTGCTCTCCATAGCGCATATGTTTCCATTTCCCGTTATCGAAAGGTTATTTGAGAAATTGGAACAATATGTATAGTAATATTTTCCGTTCTTCTTATGTATTCCAGAATCCTCAAAGAGCCCCGGAGCGTTGATCGCCACCGCATTTCCTGCCAGCTGAACCATATTATCTGCCAGACGGACCACTCTCGCAGTTCCAGGATAATTTTTCTGATTCTGGGACGCATTATCCCCTCCTGGTATGCCTCCGCCATAATACAGATATCCCGTTCCGTCATCATCAACCAGCACAGCTGGATCAAAGAGCCATTCCACCCCCTGGGCAGCCTGGGATCCTCTACGGATCAGATGGCTTCCTGTCAGCGGCTCAGTAAATGGTCCCAGCGGTGAATCCGCCTGCAGAACACCGATGCCGTTGCCATTATCGGCGAAGTATAAGAAAAACTTGTCCTTGCCATTGATACGCTTCCAGCACGCAGCCGGCGCCCAGGAATTTCTCGCCCAGGATGCAATATCAGCCACTTTGATCTCCCCGTGGTCAACCCAGTTCACCATATCACTGGAAGAAGAAACGGTAAGCGTCGTAATGGTACTGTACTTATTGGAAGCTGTCGGATTGCCGCCCCCATCTTTATTTGTGCGGTCATAACATTCGCTGTCATTTGTCATATACACATATACTCTTCCGTTGTATGTCATAGCAAAAGGATCTGCTGCAAACTTATGATCCATGATAGGATTGTTGTTTGAAGAGCTTCTCACAGAGCCGCTTACCAGCTTATCGGCAGCAAAGGTTTCATCAACCCTCGCCAGTGAAGCGATCACCCCCAGGATGATCAGCATACCCACTACATACAATTTTGATTTGATCTGTTTCGTCATGATACCTTCCTTTCCTAAATTTGTAAACCTCCATTTTGGTTTGTGAAAATTTATTGCTTTTTATAAATGTAACCCTGAATGTGATACGTGAATACGATATGTTCCCCCTTTCTCTGATTTATTATCAGATTCAGTTTTACATTTAGAAGCATAACCATAAATCCTGGATTCTCGGCGTACTCATAACGAGGTCGGCACGTCTACTCCGAGGGTCT
>CAJUFM010000114.1 GCA_910585745.1 uncultured Eubacterium sp.
CATCCCCGTGGATGCCAGTTTGGATTTTGGACTACCCTAACACTAGGCACTTACGATAGAGGCAGCTTTTCCGTATTTATCGGCGGTTTCTAAAGAAAGAGTGCCGATCTGTTCCAGATCTGACTTGGAGAGCATGGTGTTAGAGTTATTAATTTTAGTTAAATAAGTATCTATTTCTTTCAGATCAGAAAGAGATTTTTTTAACTCAGATAATGCTGTTCCTGAAATGCTGGCGGTGATACTTTTTTCAGTGGTATCTATACCTATCTTGACGCTTGGATTTTTCATGTTTTCTAATTGTTTTTGTAATTTTGAAACAGATTGGATATATGTCCAGGTTATAATTATTGAATAAAATTATGACTGGGCGTTTTTTTGTCTGGCAGTTTTTCAGATAAAAAATTACTATGATTTTATGTTTTTATTTGTCTATAATATCATATCCCTTCGCTAGTCAAATGTATTAATAAATTTACTTCTCTGTGCCAATGTTTCAAATTCTTTCTGTATTTTTAGATACATATTGTATCTTGGGGGATTTCATGATATAATCTTAATAAATAAAAGTTAGGAGATGCATGTAGATGTCATTAATTCAATGCCCTGAATGTAAAAATAATGTTTCAGACAAAGCAAAAAGTTGTCCAATGTGTGGTAACCCAATCCAAAAAAGTATGAATAATTATTTTGTTTTCAAAAGTTTGTTTAAGTTTTTTGGGATTTTAACATTTTTTTCTGTATTTTTTTTACTCATTTCTCTAGGATGGCTCCATGAGTGTGGAGAAGAATTCGAGGTTGAAAGAGCAAAAGTTACTACAACAAAATATGTAGACCAGGAGCTGGAGTCTTATCATTATGGAGACATAAATTATGACTTGATCGAAAATGGACAGACATTTTGTATAGTAAAGAATATAACAATAGTAACTTCTATTCTATTTTTTGTTTTGTTTATTATATCTGTATATTTGAAGGATAAGAAAAAAGAAAATAGTATTAAAGTTTTTGGAAATTAGATCTAATCATAAAAAAACATCTGGAAGCCAGCTGCATGCCGGCTTCCACTATATAGATCATCCATCTTTTTCTGCCTCCATCAGCTGTTCCAGGATGGCTGTAATATTCTTGATCGAAGCGATCACTTCTGCCGCGTTGACCATAAGTACTTTCTTCGAGTCTTTGTACAATTTTCTCAATTTAAAATATTCCCTAATAGCTTTAAACATAAAATCTTCCTTTCTGTGCTGCATTTTCCGCACAAACGAGTTAGTGAACCCCGGGGTCATTCTTCCATAATGGGATACAGGCCTATCAGGTGTTCTGCTTTTACACCCTTATTAAATACATCCGTTGCTTTTAACCGGTCTATGTTTATGGTTACCTGGCTGTTGATGATCTGTATCAAACTGTCGTTAAACTGTTTGACCGCGTCTTTATCCTCTTTTGGGATCTGGATGCTGCCATCCTCAGCCTCTTTGCCGTATTCCATGATCTTCTCATTTCGTATCGTCTCAAAGTTTGCCACATGGGTTTCAGCGGCTTTCATGATCCCCAGCAGTTTGAATTTGAACAGAGGATCTACCTTTGCTTTATTATCGTCGATGACCGCTTTTAAGGTCTGGTTCAGATTTAGTACTTCGCCAAGTGTCAATGTAATATCCATAAGATCATTCTCCTTATTTTGTTTTTTGGATTCCGCTGGCGATGAGTTTTGCCAGTTTTCTTCGGTTTGCCAGTCCTTTTCCCTTCTTATAATCTGACTTGCTTGTACAGAAGAAAGTCTCGATCAGAATAGCAGGGGGCTTTGTCTGGTTTAGGATATAGAGATTGTCCCTCTGGAGGATGCCTCGATTCTTAAAAACAGTGGAGAGCTGCTTCTGGACAGCAGCGGCATACTTTTTGCCAGCGGCTGATTTATATAGAACTTCCGTGCCCTCAGCGGTGGGGCTGGCTGCGTTTAAGTGAAGCTCGATCACAAGGTCGTAGATGCCCTTGTGGATGCGGTTCAACTTGTAATTTTTTTCTTCTGAACTGGAGATAAACTTTTTTTCCGGGCACAGGATCCTGTCCACCTTGTGACCCATTTTTGTCAGTTCGGTTTTTACCTGTTTGGAAAATGCCCTGCACCATCGATACTCGTTGCAGCCGCCATATTTTTTTCCGTCTGCGCTTGTGTAACAGCCGTTTTTTAACCTGGAGTGGCCGACGGTTAATGCTATTTTCATTGTGTTTCACCTCGATTAAATCCGTTCTTCAATTTTTCTTTGTAAATGTCGTTGATGACTTCCATGCTCATCTGTACTTGTCCGTTGCTCATGTGATTTTCTTCTAAAATTTTTTCGTATTTCTGATAGGTTTTGAGAATGTGGTCAAAGGGCTCTTTGCTAAATTCACCTCCGCCGGAGAGGGCGGAGGCAAAATGTAGAATTTCGTACCGCATATCATCGATCTGTTTGTCGATGAACATGTCTGTCAGTTTTTTTACATCCCCTTTTAATTCATTTAATTCCCGGGTGTTTTCAGTGAGCAGGAGATGATCCTTCTCATTGTTTTGTACCCATTTGACAGGACGGCCGATGAGCTTTGAAAATTTTTCTATGATTTCGCAGGCGAATATGATACTGGAGATAATGATAAAAGCAGAAAGTAAGAATAGAGAGAAATCTATGTGAGATAGGTTCGTGAATATGTCCATATATATCGCCTCGTTTTAGTTATTCAATTTTTATGCCCAGGATTTTTCCCAGTGATTTCAGGGCTTTGCCCACATATAACAGGATTGCTGAGGACATCGCAAAGGATGGGGTTATGCCGGTGGAAGACAGGTCTGCCGCCTCAAAACAGAAGGCAGAACCGATAAATGCCACAGTGACGGTCAATGCCTTTGCGATCCCGGTGATCAGGGTGGACAGGTTAAAATGGATCTTCTTTGTACCGATGCTGTAATACATGCCGGTGGCAATATTGATCCCCACGGCAACGGCAAGGACCGGAAGCATTTGTATGATCTCACTCATGTTATCACGGCTCCTTTTTCTGAGACTCTGGAATGTCCTCATCTTCCTCTGATAAGATTTCCTGAATCACAGCTCTTATCGACGGATTGAAATCCTCCAGACCGGACAGGTCACATTTTTCCAAGTCCCTTTTTGCAGTTTCCTTATCTTGGGACAGAGTATATCCATGGAGTGCCATATAGATCTTGTAATGTTCCACCGTATCCGTGACTACACGCCAGGACTTGAAAGATTTCTGCTGCTGGCACGTATTGCATATATGGTAACCGGCGCCGCAGATGGCGCAGTGGGCATTTGTTTTTTTATCACTCATATTTTTGTCACCTCGAAAAAAATGGCGGTTGTATTTCAAACCGCCATAATGGGATTATACATCCCCTGTTCCTTCACTTGTTCCTTCGTTTGTTCCCTCATTTTTCTTTTCTTCTTCATCTACTGCTACAATGATGTCGAACAGACGTGCATTGCTGTCGCAGTAGGATTTCTGGAGTTTGTACTCAGCGGCATGTTTGCCCTCGGAAGAGAGACTGATCTCTACCGCTTCCGGATTGATCTGAGCCCGTGGAACAGAGATTACCCCGGCGTATACCAGGTTAGGGTTGCAGGGATCGTGGAAGATGGCGTGGATCAGAAGGGATTTGACTTCCGGCACCCCGTCGGTTGTCTTTGTGATCTTCACCGCGTTTTCACTTTCCCTCTCATACTGAACGAAGGCGCGCCCTGTCACACCGGCAGGAAGGGTAATGGTTTTATTTTCTGCATCGATCGTAAACTTTTTATCTCCGGCAGTGGCAGATACAGTGTACTGAGCACCAAAGGTATTGTTATCATTGATAACCCTGACATATTTGATCTCTGCGCCCTTTGGCCCGGCTGGGACGTACTTCAGATCAACGGTACCGTCAGGATTGATATCCGGTGTCTCGGATACAGGGATCGTGAGTTTTTCTTTATCGGTCCCAGTTATCTTTTTTGTGCCCAGCTGTGAAGCGGCGAGGTCAAGAGAGAAGAGACTGTTGGTAAAGCTGAATGTACCGGTCTGGGAATTGTAGAAGGTTACGATCTCAGAACCCATGGCATCGGTCACCTGTGTGCCCTCTGCAGATGTTTTCAGGCTCGGCTCTTCGATCTGGGTGTAGCGGCCTGTCAGCTCCTTCGTGGCAGGATCGTACTCCTCAACAGCTCTGATTTTTTCAAGA
>CAJUFM010000115.1 GCA_910585745.1 uncultured Eubacterium sp.
CCGGTGGATCGTCTCGTAAGCCCGGATATGACAGCAGGCCATAACCGACATGACATCGGCAGTTTTCTTGACCGAACGCCCCCCTGGCGGCCATTCTCCGACCAGCCAGGAGTTGAACGCATACACGTTCGGCTCATTGATCGTAATATACTCATTTACCAGATCGCCAAAAGAACGGACGCAAAGACGCACCAGACGCAGATAGTACCGGCTGTTCTCCATCCGGGAAAACCCGCCTTTCGCCTCAAACCAGCCGGGATTCGTAAAATGATGAATGGTCAGAAGCGGCTGAACTCCCTGTTTTTTCAGATACTTCAGTTCCCGGCGGTAATGCCGGACCGCCTCCCGGTCAAAAACGCCCTCCTGCGGCTCCAGACGGCTCCACTCAATTCCCAGGCGGCAGATTTTCAGTCCCATCACCGCCATCAAATCGGCGTCCTCCTTCCAGCGGCAGTAGTGATCGTTCGCCCGCCCCGGATCGGAACCGTCCTTGATCCGCCCTCTCCGATACCAGTCATTCCAGTTATGCCCCAGGTCCCCGCCCTCGATCTGCGTGGCAGAACTGGCCGCTCCCAGCAGCATTCCATCCTTCAGCCTGAAACTCATTGCACTCCCTTCCGCCGGATTCCGGCTTCTGTATGATGACACTGGCCTTCTTTCCTCTCTGCCCGGACGCCTAACGCAGCGTCGTCTCCTGTGTCACCAGATAATATTCCCCGTTCAACTGCTCTGCCATCAGGTTCAGAGAAAAACGAAAGCCGTTCAGCCCAAGTTCTCTGACCACCTCCACCAGATACCCCTCCTCGTAATCGCCGTCGTCCACGGCATCCAATATTTCCTTCATCACAGCATCCCCCGACACCAGCAGGGAAATCCTGCAGTCACCTGCTCCGTTTTCCACCAGAAGCTCCCGGCATCTCACATAGTAGCTATCCAGACTGTCGATCACATCCTCCTGTGTCAGCCCCATCGCTTCCAGAACACCCAGCTCCGCCGGTATCCCATACAGCTCCTCAAAGGAACTGGGACCGCCGGTGCAGGGCGGCAGATCCTGCGAGCGCTCCGAGCGGGTGTGGTCCGTCAAAAATTCCTCGTCCGAGCGGTTGTAATACCCGTAATAAATCAGTTCGTGATCCGACAAGAGCGTATCGTTCCAGGTCGGGTCCACATTGTAGTAGAATCCGTCCAGGCAGATAATATTCCATGCGTGATCTTCCACGGTCAGAAACGGCTCCTCTGCTCCCGGTCGGCTCCCCTCCGGCAGCGTGTTCTCCGGCATTGTCTCCTCGTCGGTCTTCCTGTCCGCCGCACCGGCAACCGGCGCTTCCAAACTGACTGCCGTTCCCACACAGTAATAGCACGGAATCTCCATCTGCGTCATCAGATACTGAAATGCTCTCGCATAGCCGGCACAGACCGAGGTACCCAGGACCAGCGCACTGTAAGCGTTCTGATTGTAGACCGCATTCTCATCATATGTCACCTGATTCAGCAGAGTATCATGGACATAGCGCTCCTTCTCCTGCGGCGTCTTTTGCTCTCTCGCCTCCTTAAGAATAGTCTCCGCTGCCTCTTCAAACCGAAGGCGGCTGTATTCGATATCCTGCGCCAGATCATTGTAATGCAGGACAACTCCTGTCACCTGCCCGGCCCGGTGCCGGTACTCATAATCCGCTTCCAGCCAAAACAGCTCCGGAGAGTCATTGTACAGCGCGCTGATAATTCGATCCAACTCCCCTCCCTTGATATCCCGGCAGGGTCCAAACTCCGAGATCCCCTCCTGCACATGATAATAAGCCTGCCGGTATACGGACTGCTCGTTCTCGTCAAGCATCTCGTAATACGGGCGGAATACCGGATCGAAGGTAAGCTCGTCCCAGGGGCCGCTCTGCTGTTCCTCCCCTTCGCCCGACTCAGAGCCCGCGGGATTCCTCCCTTCTCTGGTTTCCTGCCCCGCTTCATCGCCTATTTCCGAGCTGGTTTCCGTCTTGTTTGTCCACCCAAAAGCCAGCCGTTCCGCCTCATTCCACAGCTCTCTTGCGGTATTGCAGCCGTTCAGACTTACATTTATGCCAAGCAAAATCAGCAACGATGCGAGCCTTCTGCGCCTCTTTGCGTACTTTATTCTCTTTTCAGTTTTTCTCATCTTTATAAAATGGCCTCTCTATATGCCATGAAAAATCAAATTGTCACAATACCATTATATAGAGTTTTTTTCCATAACACAAGGAGAAAAGTGAGGTTTTTTGAAAAAGATTTGGATTGAAGAGATTTGTAGATTATCCTTTCTGTCGCTTTCTTATCTCTCAAAATAATAATTTGATATGGAAATGTGCGTCGCCAAGCACATCAGCAAAAAATGGCATTTGCTTTTCTGCCAATGCCATCTTTTATCATCAATTTTTTATAAGTTTTCCCTGGTCTAACCCATACACCTCGTCACACAGCATTTCCACATCCTGTGGATAATGGCTTGCAAGCAATATCGTCTTTCCCTGTTCTTTCATTCGTAGCAACAAGTTCCTGATTTCTTCCACTCCCTGCCGGTCCAGGCCATTCATCGGTTCATCCAGAATCAAGATATTCTGCCCTTCCATAATAGCCTGTGCAATTCCCAGGCGCTGGCGCATTCCAAGGGAATATTTTGATACCCATTTTTTCTCCTTCGGATCCAGCCCCACCATTTCCATCACTTCACAGATCTTTTCATCTGATATTTTCTTTTGAATAGAGGCAAGATTTTTCAGATTAGCATAGCCAGAAGAGTATGGTGAAAAAACAGGTATTTCAATAATAATTCCTGTATCTTTTGGAAAATCACAGTCTACTCCAATCTGATTTCCCCCTACTACCACTTTTCCTTCGTCGGGCCACATAAAACCACAGATGATTTTCAGGAGAACCGTTTTGCCTGAGCCATTCGTTCCTACAAGCCCACAGATTGTTCCTTGATCCACCTGCATTGAAACTTGATTCAGTACTGTATGCTCTTTAAAAGTCTTTGTTACTTTTTCTACCTGTATGACGTTGCCCATATTTTCTTCCTCCTGTTCTTAACAAACGATATCCTTCCATACTGAGGATAAGCAATAAAAAAATTTCAACCAAAACACATATATCTAAGCGAAAGCCACCTTCTAGTATTTTTTCACTCCGGCAAAGCATAACATAACTCCCCGGCAATATAGGAATAGAAATCGAAAGCACTTCTATCAGCATAATAATAGCAAAACACCATTTTGAGCCGCCTGCCAGATTAATACACAATAATTGAATTACATTGATATTAGAGAAAAACAAAAGCCAAAGAATATAAGCCTCTTTTCCCCATGACTTCACTGATTCATCTTGTATTACTACCACTATATAACAAGCAAAAAAAATAATCGAAACCAAAATCAAAGTCATTCCTGTCACACGCATACTCATTTGCTGCCACCAGACTCGCTGTTTGGCATATCGAATTTGCCGCATATATTCTCCATCAATTTTACTTTTTTCTATAACTCTTCCTATTATAATTAGTATAACGGCATGAACCAGCAAATACAGACAAATCTCTATCATTGGATTCTCTCCCTGTTGTGAAGATAATCCCCATATCAATACTTTCATAAACTTAACCTATTTTAACAAAATCTGTTTTCTCACACAGAATCATACTCATTTCCATCATCACTGCACACATCAATGCTAACCCCATCAAAGCATAGTTTGTAGAAAAAAAGCCATAATTTAGAGTAGATCTGCCGATACGGGCCAGTCCATATGGCGAAGCATACTCTAAAATTCCCAGGATTGGTTCTTCTGAAATCAAAATGTCCAAATACCAAATGCCAAAAATAATACTTACCCCATAGGCAGCTCGATTGGCCAAAGAAAAAACCAGTAATAGCATACCAGAAAACATTCCAGCCAGCACGGATAACAGAAACTGTATTGTCCCTGCCATATTCGGATTTGTCCGCAGAACTCCTGTAGGAATATAAACCAAAGTTCGCATTCCCACCTTTTCCACATCAAACTGAGAAGC
>CAJUFM010000116.1 GCA_910585745.1 uncultured Eubacterium sp.
TCGAGGTGCCGGCCAGCAAAGAGAAGGAGTACCGGAAGGTGCTGAAGAAAAAAGGACTTCCGAAGCATGTGAAGATTGTTGGTAAAAAGGCGCTGGATTAGTGGAACGTAGACGAACAAACCAGGGAGTCCCCGGCTATGGCTTTTACAAATCATAGCTGGGGACTCCCTCTTTTAATGTATCTTTAATAAATATATCTTACTTCTCCAATTCCTGCTGCTTCATTGCACGAACCTTTGTGGAGAGACCGAAGAGATTGATAAAGCCTTCGGCGTCGTGGTGATCATAGAGGTCACCAGTAGTAAAGGAGGCGATGCTCTCATTGTACAGAGAATAAGGTGAAGTGGTGCCGGCTTTGATGATATTTCCCTTGTAAAGCTTGAATTTCACTTCCCCGGTAACGTATTTCTGGGTGGACTCGATAAATGCCTGTACTGCCTCGCGCAAAGGACTGAACCATTTTCCTTCATAAACGATCTGAGCCAGTTTGTTGCCCATGTCCATCTTCATGGCATAGGTGTCACGGTCGAGGATCAGCTCCTCTAACTGCTGGTGAGCTTCATAGAGGATCGTTCCGCCGGGGGTCTCATACACACCGCGGGATTTCATGCCGACTACGCGGTTTTCCACGATATCTACAATGCCGACACCGTGTTTGCCGCCCAGACGGTTCAGCTCACGGATGATGTCAGATACTTTCATTTCCTTGCCGTTTACCGACTTTGGAACACCCTGCTCAAAAGTCATGGTCACCATTTCGCCCTCTTCCGGTGCTTTCTCTGGTGTGGTGCCGAGAACCAGAAGATGGTCAAAGTCCGGTTCGTTGGAAGGATCTTCCAGTTCCAGGCCTTCGTGGCTGATATGCCACAGGTTGCGGTCGCGGCTGTAGCTGGAATCTGCCGAAAAGGGAAGATCGATGCCGTGGGCTTTGCAGTACTCAATTTCGGACTCACGGGAATCCATGGTCCATTTGTCGCTCCTCCAGGCAGCGATGATCTTCAGGTCAGGAGCCAGCGCCTTGATACCCAGCTCAAAACGGATCTGATCGTTTCCTTTTCCTGTAGCGCCGTGGCAGATCGCAGAAGCGCCCTCTTTGCGGGCAATCTCTACGAGACGTTTTGCGATGACCGGACGTGCCATCGAGGTTCCCAGAAGGTATTTATTTTCATATACAGCATGTCCCTGTACACAGGGAACGATGTACTCGTCACAGAATTCATCGGTTACATCTTCTATGTAGAGCTTAGAAGCTCCACAGAATTTAGCGCGTTCTTCTAGTCCGTCCAGTTCCTCTTCCTGTCCACAATCGACACAGACACAAACGACTTCATAATCAAAATTCTCCTTCAGCCATGGAATGATTGCTGTGGTATCCAGACCGCCAGAGTAGGCAAGAATAACTTTTTCTTTCATGATAAGACCTCCGTAAAATAATTTGATCACAGCCCAAAGCAGCATCGGGCTTGTTTCCTTTTCTAAATATACAACATAAATGAATAATATGCAAGAGAAAAAATTATTTTCCACCGGAAAAATATCCTTAATAATAATTTATACTTGCGTAATATTTTCCAGAGGTGTATAATAAGAGTGCTTATGAATATAATGCATAAAAATGAGTTTTATACATCAAAATATTCATTTCATTAACGATTATGCAAAAACTAGGCAGGATATGATAGAGCAATTCTGGCGGGAAACTGCCCCGGATCATTCGGAGAGGTTCTGAAAAAGGAGGAAATGTTATGAAAAAAAGTAAAGTATTACAGTGTATTCTGGTAAGTATGCTGGTGATGGCATGCCTGACTGGATGTATTGGACAGAAAACGGAAACGGTCATTCGTGCTGATGGCACGTGCTCATACAAATATACATATCTGTATGACAAATCCATGTATGATAAGCTGGAGGGCTCAGGGAGTAAGGATGACACAATCACTGAACTGAATTCGGGGGACTATCAGAAAGAAGTTGTGGAGATCAAGGGAACACCTTATTATTCTTTTAGCAGGATTTTTGAATTTAGCAATATAAATGAATTTAAGGCATTTTTGACGGAGGACGAAACCTATTACCGTAAGATCACAGCAGATTCCAAAGCTCCTTCCCAATACGATAAAAGTTCCCACACAGCGCCCTATTCTTCGGTGACGCTGGACTCTGGTACATTTATCGGGGTTTTAAAGGATTCAATCCTGGATGAGGGGGAGAAAAATAATTCCCAGGGTAAAACAACTTCAGGATCCAAAGACGCAACGGAAGCGACAGCGGTAGATCTCAATGGCAGTAAGAGTGTTGGTGAGATGTATGAAAAACTGGGAATTGTTGTAGAAATTTCTGTCACACTCCCCACCCCTATCACCGGGAGCAACGGAAAGATCCAGGGAAATACTGCCACATGGAGCATGAACGATCTGCCGGATGACGGTAAACTCATCGCTGTCACAGGAAATAACCCGATCTTGTCCTCAGATCAGACGCCGCCGGTGATCAAAGGAGTAAAGAACCAGGGATTGTATAATAAGTCAGTAAAGGTAACGGCACAGGACAATGTATGCCTGAAAGAGATGCGGCTCAATGGAATCCGGTATAATACATCCACTTTCCTTGTCAGCCAGAGCGGATCTTACACGTTGACCGCCGAAGATGCCAGCCACAATAAGACTACGGTGAGGTTTAAGGTCGACAAGAAGAAACCGGTGATCAAAGGAGCGAAAAACGGTAAGAAATACCGTAAAAATGTAACGCTCAGATTTTCAGATAAAAACGGGATCCGGAGTGTCCATATAAATGGTAAAAAGAAGGGCACCAAAAAGGTGGTTCTGAAGAAGAATGGGAAATACACCGTGAAGGTGACGGATAAGGCTGGAAATACCAGCAGGATCCGGTTTCGGATCAGTAAATAGTACAGGAGGACATAAGCAGTGATAAAAGCAGGTATTATCGGCTCCACCGGATATGCCGGACAGGAGCTTGTGAGATTGTTGTTGCAGCACAAAGAGACAGAGATCGTATGGTATGGTTCCAAAAGCTATGTGGATGAAAAATTCAGCCGCGTATTTGGAAATATGTTTCAGATTGTAGAAAATCTGTGCCAGGGGGATGATCTTCATGCCCTCTGCCGGGAGGCGGATGTGATCTTTACGGCGACGCCCCAGGGCTATCTTGCCTCTGTGATTGACGAAGAGATTCTCAGCCATTGCAAAGTGATCGACCTGAGTGCGGATTTCCGCATCAAAGATGTGGCGGTGTATGAAAAATGGTATGGTATCCAGCATAAAAGCAGCCAGTTCATCGAAGAGGCGGTGTATGGGCTCTGTGAGCTGAACCGGGAGAAGATCAGAGGGGCGAGGCTGGTGGCAAATCCGGGTTGTTATCCTACTTGCTCCACCCTTGCCATAGTGCCTATGGTGAGAGAAGGGTACATTGATACGAAGACGCTGGTGATTGACGCCAAGTCCGGTACAAGCGGTGCCGGAAGAGGGGCAAAAGTGCCGAATCTTTATTGTGAAGTCAACGAAAATATTAAGGCATATGGTGTGACCAGCCACAGACACACCCCGGAGATCGAAGAGCAGTTATCTTATGCAGCCGGAGAGGCGGTTATGCTGAATTTTACACCCCATCTGGTTCCCATGAACCGGGGGATTCTGATCACGGCATATGCTAATTTAAACCCAGGTGTTACAAAGGAAATGGTATACGATGCCTATCAAAAGGCATACAAAGAAGAGTTTTTTGTCCGGGTTCTCGAAGAGGGAACCTGTCCCGAGACGAGATGGGTAGAGGGAAGCAATTTTGTTGACGTGTGCCCTAAGGTGGATGAGCGCACCGGCCGGGTGATCATGATGGGAGCCATGGATAACATTACGAAGGGAGCCGCCGGGCAGGC
>CAJUFM010000117.1 GCA_910585745.1 uncultured Eubacterium sp.
CCCTCAACACCGACTGGGACGGCAACGAGCTCCTGCTCAGCGACGTGCTGGGCACCGATTCCGATACCGTCATGCGGCCCATCGAGGACGACGTGGACCGGCAGCTCCTTTCTGCCGCCATCGCCAAGCTGGAGGACCGGGAGCGGGAGATCATCACGCTTCGCTTCGGACTGGGCGGCGCGCGGGAGCAGACCCAGAAGGAGGTCGCCGACCGGCTGGGGATCTCTCAATCGTATATCTCCCGGTTAGAGAAGAGGATCATCAGCAGGCTGAAAAAGGAAATTCTGAAGATGAGCTGAAAAAACTCCGACAACTGATCTTGTATGAGGCGGCGGCAAAGGCGCTCAAATAGGCAGGGATCACAAAGCGCCCAAACCTGTACGCCCTCAAAACGGAGTATAAAACGCCGGACGCAGAGATTTTGACACCTCCGCGCCCGGCGTTTTCTCGTAGGCTGCCCTTTTAGGATGACCCCAGATTAGTTACTTATTGACATCAGTAATAACGATACTCCCATCTTTATTCAATAAGGGGGTTATACTTGTATCATGGACAAGATAATTAACGCCTGTTTCATTATCAATGACTATGCTCCACGAAGTTCCTTGTGTATAAATCGTTTCAAACCGCTTTTCTTTGTTTACCATATTCATTCTCCTTTTTAAGTCATATCCTTATTTATAATTTGTTTTCTCGAAATCAGCCACGAAATCGCATAAAGTAATACACCTACAAGAGTCACAAGACCACAAGCGAACAACTTGTTATCAATCAGCAGCGCAGCTCCTACAAATACGAAAGAGGAAAGAGGGTACGCAATGATTAAAGCCAACATACTTTTTTCTTCACTAAGCAGGAATGTGAGTGGTATTGTCATGCTTCCAGAAAACAATGCCATAGCAACGCTGATACCAACAAACAGCATCATAGATTGATAGTCAATTTGACCTTTTATAATGGATGCCACAACACCCAGAATGACACCTAAAAGCAAACCGATTCCACTAAGTAGTAAATACAAGATATATTTACAGTCTATAACAGCCGTTCTGGATACAGGTAAAACAATCGAAACTTTTTTCCAACCAGAGTTTCTGTCCATATTTATCGTCGTTACAGAGATCATTCCGAGCATAACAGTTGCAATTACAGTTAAAACCCATGTGGAAGTCAAAAAAGACATTCCTATTCCAACCACTGCAAAAACTACGAGTATGATATATAGCACAGACTTGATTAAATAATAATCTTTAAGTAATAAGCCTTTCATTTTATTTCCCCCTTTCTCCTTTTACATAGAGAAGCATAATTTCGTCAATCGAAACAGAATCAATCAGTGTTTTTGGATATTTTTTCTTCATGGCAGCCCGATCAGCAACCAACACCTGCCATTCATAATCCATCTTGCGGTATACGATGATGTCCGATTTATCCAATGCCTCGAACTGTGCGGCTCCACACTTAATGATACCATACTGCTCTATCAGCTCATCCTTCAGCTTTGAGAATACTACTTGCCCCTCGTGAATAAAAACAATGTAGTCAGCAATTTTTTCAAGGTCAGTAGTGATGTGCGAAGAAATCAAAATAGAATGAGTTTCGTCCTGTGCAAAGTCCAATAAGATGTCTAATATATCATCTCGTATGACGGGATCAAGTCCACTGGTGGCTTCATCCAAAATCAGTAGTTTAGAATTATGGGACAAGGCGACTGCGATTGCCAATTTCATTTTCATTCCTTTTGAAAATTGCTTAATCGGTTTATCAGCAGGTAAAGAAAATTTTTTCAAAAGGTTCAGGAATGTGTGTTCTTCCCATGAATGATAAATGTCTTTCATAACCCGGTTGAGTTTTCGGGTAGAAAAGATTTCAGGATAGTTGTTGCCGTCAAATACGACACCAATCTGTTCCTTGATTTCGTTATCTGGTTGCTCTTTACCTAAAACACAAATGCTGCCAGCCTCTTTCTGAATAAGTCCCAACACTGCATTGATAGTTGTACTTTTTCCAGCTCCATTTTCACCAATCAGCCCTACAATAGAACCACATGGAACAGAAAATGAAACTCCATTCAACATAAAATCTTTATATGTCTTGGTTAGACCTGAAATAATTAAAGCATCATTCATTCTCCATCATCCTCCTGATACATAAGGGTCAGCAAATCGGTCAACTTGTTGAGAGATATTCCGCTTGTGCGGGCAATTTCGATTGCCTCTGCAAATTTTTCCTCTATCTTCTTTTGTTGTTCTTCAAGATAGAAGTCTTGGTTTTGTGCCGACACATAGCAGCCTTTTCCAGCAGTTGTTTCAATAAAACCATCTTCCTGCAAAGTTGCATAAGCCTTTTGTACTGTAAGAATACTGATGTGCAACGATTTTGCCAATGAACGCACAGATGGAATTGCTTCACCAGCTTTCAGTTCTCCACTCATAATAGCCGCTTTGATCTGTGAAGAAATTTGCTCATACAGTGGTCGGCTTGCTTTATTGCTTACAACTATTTCCAAATTCTCACCGCCATTTCTGTGTTATACTGTATCGCTATTACAAATACAGTATAACACACGCAAAAACGGTTGTCAATATGATAGACAGCCATATCACATAAATAATTTGTATCCGTCTACGCATTTAGTGTGGCAAAAGTCCACGGAAATCAAGGGTTTTTCCGCATAGCCGGCAGGCGGTGGCCTGTCCGGTTGCTTCCAGAAGATCATCCAGCCTGTCGCTGGTGAGTGTCCGTTTTTTGCGCGGCGAGGGCTATGGCTACCTGACCATAACGACCCGTCTTGAGATTATCTTCAACTTCCCGGATATGCCGGAAATTGGTGGACCCGTTATCACCGAAACTGCCTATGGAAGCAGAAAGACGGCGTGATCTCACGATCACGCCGTCCTCTGCGGCAATAGTTCCCTATCACCAATAACGTTTGCTTTCGGAGTTTTTTGCTCTCTGCCATCCTTTCAAAGGGGGCCGGGTCACCCCACCGCCGCGCCGGACAGCGCGGCCAGATACCGCTCGTTGGCCTTCCCCCAGTCGATTAGGGAGAACCAGTCCTCCACATAGGCCGCCTTGTCGAAGTGGTTCATTGGCAGATAGGCGTGCTCCCACATATCCAGAATGAGCAGCGGCGATACCGACGCCAGCGGCACCACGTCATTGTTCTCCGTGGTGGAAATATGTATCCCCCGGTTTCCCTCCGCCGCCAGCCAGACCCACCCGGAGCCGATAATGCTGTCCGCCGCCTCAGTGAGCAGCTGCTGGAACCGGTCCATGGACCCGTAGGCGGCGGAGATGGCCTCCGTCAGGCGGTTGAAGGGCGGCGCGCCCGCCTTGCAGGCGATGCCGTCGAAAAACAGCTGGTGGTTGTATACCGCCCCGGCGGCGCTCTTCAGCCTGTTCAGCTGGGCGGCGGGTAGGTTGAAGTCCTCCGACACCAGCTGGCGCAGGCTCCGGTCCGTCAGCCGGTGGCGTACCACCAGCCGGTTCAGCTCGTAGACCGCCTCGGCGTAGTATTTGTCGTGGTGGTAGTACAGCGTGTTGGCATCGCACCTGGGGACCAGTCCGACGTAGCTGTAGGGCAGCTCGGATACCTCAAAG
>CAJUFM010000118.1 GCA_910585745.1 uncultured Eubacterium sp.
CAGACTGAAGTGCTATACAGACAGGGCTGCCGGCTGCAAGCAGTATGGCAGGACAAGTAATTGGAGCTCTCCGCTGAATTTTCAAAAAATCCCCCTGCTATCAAACGACGGTAAATCTGTTGCAGCTTATGGTTGTTTTTTATCACAGGGAAGAAGATAAAAATTAGTTGCTGACATGACATGCGCTTCGTGTGGTGAGCAGGAGAGAAGAATATTCCCCTGCTTGATTTCATGATTTCTTTACTGTTGGGCGGACACAAAGCGGATTGTAGATTCTCTGGCAATGATACGGGATTCCAGTTCATACATACATGGTTCTGCGTCGTTGTTTATTTGGTCCAGCAGGATTTCCACGGATTTTTTTCCAATCTCATCCAAAGGCTGAGCCAGGGCAGTGAGCTTGGGGCTGATTTCCTTCGCCAGCAGGGAGTTATCAAAGCCGGCAATGGCAATATCCTGTGGAACTGCATAACCTAGCTCACGGAAAGCAGTGATGGCCTCACAGGCGGTGATATCATCATTAGCCAGATATGCCTCACAATGCAGTCCTGAATTTTCGGCATATTGTTTTACCAGCTTATAGACCAGACTGGCGTTCATATTCTCCGGTGCCGGACATTCGATCACATCGATCAGATTTATCTGGCTGGCAGACAAATACTGCTGAAAGCCTGCATATTTCAGGGCGGAGGTAGACTCTCTGGTAGGACCGATATATCCTATTTTTTGAAAACCCATGTTCAGAAAATGCCTGGCTATCTGCTGACCGCCATTATAGTGGGAGATATATACGCTGCTAAACCCTTCCATCTTCTTGGTGATCATTACTGCCGGAACCTGCAGGCGCTGATAAGCGGGCAGGCTTTGCTTCGTAGAAACCGGAACTGCGATTACACCATCCACTTTCCGCTGGCGCAGTTGGGCGAGAATGTTTTTCTCTTTGTCCAGACTGCGGTGCGTATTGCAGATAATCACACTGTATCCTTCATAAAATGCCTGGTTTTCTATAGATTCTATGATTTCGCTGAAAAAGGGGTAGGCAATTTCCGGAACCAGCAGGCCAATGATATTCGTCCGGTTTCCTGCCAGACTTTGAGCAATGAGATTTGGTTCATAATCCAGTTCCTTGACCCAGTGGAGTACCTTTTGCCGTGTTTCTGCCTTCACGGAAGGGTGGTTAGAGAGAACTCTGGAGACAGTCACTCTGGAGACACCTGCTTTGTCGGCAATATCCTGCATACTGACCATGGCAATCCCTCCTTTCTTCATACACGGAATCATAGGTGTTTTTTATTGTACCAGATAAATATCTATCGCTGAATTTCGTTAAACCTGTAATTTTATATAGGGATATTTTATTCCAGACTACCGCTGTTGTCAAGAATTGAAAGGGCCACCCGGATGGGTGGCCCTTTCAATCATTATGCTTTCAGGCACATCAGCTGGTCGCCAGGGTTAAGTTGACCGGAAGCTACAGTTTCAACAGAGGCAAGATCATCAGAATTGGTAACTGCTACCATAATGGTAGCCGGATGTCCGGCTGCCTTGATTTTTTCCAAATCCATAGTCAGCAAGAGATCTCCTTTTTTAACTGTCTGCCCTTCTTTCACGTAGCTTTTGAAGCCATCGCCCTTCATTTCTACAGTATCTATACCCACATGGATGAGCAGATCTACACCATCTGCCTCAATGCCTACAGCATGTAAGGTATCGGCAATCTGGCTGATGGTGCCATTCATAGGAGAAAAAACTTTGCCGATTTCCGGCTCGATGCCGCAGCATATTCCAAGCACACCCTGAGAAAATGTTGGATCAGGAATCTCTGCCATGGGGACGAAAATTCCCTGTGCCACAGCGCCAAGCATATCCGGGAAGGCAGCCGGAGCAGGTGGAACCTCCTTTTTATCTCCCTTGGGAGTGTCGATTTCCATAACCTCTGAGGGTACTGCAAAAAACCAGCACAGGCAGAAAGCGATGACGAAAGTAGCGATGGCAAGTAATACATACATCATCAACTGGGACGGGGAGTATATGTACAGCAGCAGCCCCGGAATCGTGGTTATGCCGTTGCCAGTCCCCTTCATTCCAAGCAGCATGGCGATCATACCGGCTATGCCATTGATGGAACAGCTGAGGAGAAACGGTTTTATGCCATAACGCAGGATGACACCAAACAATGCAGGTTCACCGATACCGAGCAGGGCAGAAACGGTTGCACTGGGACCAATGGCACGGATCTCCTTCTTTCTGGCTTTTATGGAGATGGCCAGACATACGCCGGCAGAAGAAAAGCCGCACATACACAAAATGGCATTGAAAGGATTAAAGCCAGTGCTGGCCAACAGGCTGATTTCCAACATGTTGAATATATGATGGACTCCTGTAAGGGTGATGATAGACCAGAAGAAGCCTACTACCAGACCGCCGATGCCAAAGGGAAGCTCCAGTGCATATTCTACGATGACCAGCAGGATATTCTCCAGTGCATGCAGGAGAGGCCCGATGACCAGCAGGGAAAGAATCAGCATAACAAACAGTACCAGAAAAGGCGTAATCATAAAGTCAAAAACTGCCGGAACCGTTTTCCGCAGTTTCTTTTCCAGCTTACTGCCTATTACCCCGGCCACAAAAGCCGGCAGGATGCTGCCCTGATAACCTACTATGGGAATGAAACCGAAAAGCATAAGGGGTGTTACGCCGCTGGAAGGGTCTGCCACAGAGTAGGCATTTGGCAGGGAGCCGTTTACCAGCATCAGCCCCAGGATCAGACCAAGTACCGGGGAGCCGCCGAATACACGGAACGTGGACCAGCACACAATAGCAGGCAGGAAAGCAAAAGTAGTGCCGGAGAGTACATCTACCAGAACCTGAAAGGTCTGGGGAATATCAGCATTGGTCATACCGAATAAAGCAAGAAAATTGTTATTGAGTAAAGCGCCCTTCAAACCGAGGAACAGACCGGTGGCCACGAGGGCGGGTATAACAGGAACAAACACATCACCAAAAGTCCGGATGGCTTTTTGTATTTGGTTTTTACCGTCCATTTTTGCTTCTTTCGCTTCGCTTGCAGTAGTTTCGGCGATGCCAAGCTGGATAATCTGCTCGTAGACCCGATTGACATGGCCGGTGCCGAAGATAATCTGATATTGTCCGGCTGTGAAGAAAGTTCCTTTCACAGCATCAATTTCGCCAACTTTTTCATCGTCAGCCAGAGAACGGTCTGCGACAATGAGGCGCAGCCGGGTGGCGCAATGGGCGGCGGACTTGATGTTTTCCGACCCGCCGACGGCCTGAATGACTTCTTTTGCTATTTTTGCATAATCGTAGTTCATA
>CAJUFM010000119.1 GCA_910585745.1 uncultured Eubacterium sp.
GTTGTGTTTTATGGCGACTGCCGCGATGACGAGGCCGCGAAGCGGGCGAGGAATCCGGCTCGTTGCATAAGGAAGTAGTTGTGTTTTATGGCGACTGCCGCGATGACGAGGCCGCGAAGCGGGCGAGGAATCAGGCTCGTTGCATAACGGAAAACAAGGAGATTAGTGAAAAAGATCACGCTGAGGCGCTGATCTTTCTCATAGCGAACATAGTTCGCTTTAGCTATTTGTTTCTGAGCGAAAGCAAATAGCTTTGTTCCGACACGAGAAACTCTTCAAGTTTTCTCGTGCGGTTCTTCGCGATAAATCGCTCAGAAATGAGGATTAATATGACATTATTTAAACATGAACTTCACATCAAGGAACGTCAGACGATGGTGGACATCACACCGCAGATTCGTCAGGATATCGAGGAAAGTGGTATAAAGGATGGTATTGTAGTGGTATATTGTCCCCATACCACAGCGGGGATCACGATTAATGAAAATGCAGATCCGGATGTGGTCCGGGATCTGATCTATGGATTTGAAAAAGTTTATCCCACCATGGACGCGGCATACCGCCATTTTGAGGGGAACTCTCATGCCCATATGAAATCCAGTACCATGGGGGCCTCCCAGACATTGATCTTGTCAGAAGGAAAACTCATTCTCGGGGTTTGGCAGGATGTGTATTTTTGTGAATTTGATGGACCGAGAAACCGCAGCTTTTATGTGAAAGTGATGGAGGGATAGATTGTTTATGGGAAAATCGATTGTCCTTGCCTCTGGATCTCCCAGGCGCCGGGAGCTTTTAGCAATGCTTTTTGATGAATTTGAGGTGATCATCTCGGATTGTGAAGAGATTGTGACCAGCCAGGATCCGGAAAAAGTGACGAAGGAACTTGCCCTGCAGAAGGCAGAAGCGGTGGCGGGGAGCCTGCCTCCAAGTACAGATCCAGTGATCGTGATAGGAGCGGATACAGTAGTAAGCATCGATGGGAAAATTCTTGGCAAGCCAGCTGATCAGCAGCAGGCAGCGGACATGCTTCGCATGTTGAGCGGGAAAAGCCATAATGTGAGCACAGGGGTGGCATTGATTGGAGTGGATGCTGGCGTACAAACCTGGTTTAAAAGCTTTTCAGAGACTACGGTGGTGACAGTTGCCAAGTTGGCAGAAGAGGAGATCCTGGCTTATGTGAATACAAATGAGCCCTATGATAAAGCAGGGGCTTATGGCATACAGGGGATGTTCGGGAAGCATATCCAGAGGATTGAGGGAGATTATAACAACGTGGTAGGACTTCCGGTGCACCAGCTTTATCAAGAGTTGAAAGATTACTTGAATTAATGGACTTGCCGGATTTCAGATTACACAAATAAATCTCAAACAAATTTGAAAAAAATGTTGACAAAAGAAGGGGTTCTGTGTATAATAATTATTGTCGCTGGGAAATAAAAGTGACAATAAGCGCGAGTGGCTCAGTTGGTAGAGCACAACCTTGCCAAGGTTGGGGCCGCGGGTTCGAGTCCCGTCTCGCGCTTTTTTATTTTATTTTTTAATCTGGATTAAGTTTATATATGAGATGGGGAGTAAAGGAAATGAATAGAATAAAAATTTATCTTCAAATAATAATTTTATTTGGTATTATTTTTGTCATAAATTCCAATACAGCACATGCAGGGTCAGATATAGTGATCAAGGTTGATAAATCAGTTTCTGCTAAACTTACTGATTGTAAAAAAGTAAAGGTAAAAGTGTTTTATAAAGGTAATAATGTGACAGATGAGGCAAGGCTATCTTTTTCTAATAGTAATAAATCTATTGTGAAAATATGTAAAATGGATGAAGAAGACTTAAAATATTATGAAAAAGGTTTTGAAGCATGGCCAAGAAAAGTTGGAAAAAGTGTAGTTACTATAACTGCAAAATATCGTCCCTCTCATTGGGATGAGGAAGAACTTGACGATGTTTATGACGGAGAGACTATTACAGCTACCACCAAGTGTGTTGTCAAATCGGAATATTTTCAGTCTATACGGGCATACGCTAATCTTACTGATTATAATACAAGAAGTAATACCTTTACGGTTAAAGTAAAAAATATATCAAACAAGAAGATAAAGATCATATCTAAAGGAGCCATGGCTTATGACGCTGATTATACTTCATATGATAGAAATCTTCGTATTGTTGGTGGCAGATCCAGTGTCACAATAGATCCTGGAAAAACAAAGAATATAAAATTTAAGGTGCTTGGAAATACAACCTGGTATAAGCTTAGTGATTTTCAGATTTGTTCTTATTGGGAATGGGGAAATAAAAAATACTGGGTTTCAGTAGATTCTGGTTTAGAAACCTGGATGAAGTCTGGTAAAAAGTGGAAATGGATTGGCTTTGCGAAATAGTATAAAAACGGTGATCTGGAAATGACCACCGTTTTTTGATGATTTATGCTAAGAAATTCGAGGGTGCCCGGCTTCCTGGGCAGTCTTGTGAATCGTGAAACTTCAGGGTATGAATAACGTTATATAGAGTTTTCATTAGTCTATATTTAGCTTTTTCAATAAAGTTTTATTTATCTTACCGTTTATGGTCATTCCTTTTTTCTTCTGAAACTTACGGATTGCAGATTTTGTCTTAGAACCATAGGATCCATCTGCTTTTCCACATTTGAAACCGAGACGATTTAATTTATTTTGCACTTTTTTTACCATAGAAGTTTTGTAAAACCTGGATTGTTTTTTTGCTGCAGGTTTTGCAGCGGCGCTTGAGTAGGGGCAGATCCCATTCTCATGCAAATGGGCTGGATGGCCGCCACAATGATAATGGTAGCTGCCTAAACCACTTGCGTTCTTATTATCATGATGTCCGCCGGATCCATCGGTTCTTCCTGAGTGTGCAGATAGATTGGTACCGGGGAAGAGCAGGCAGATACACAGGATACCCAGTATTAATTTTTTCATTGTCTTCATTGTCAGTTCCTCCTTACGTGCGTTTGTAGTCGGCATTTTCAAAACAGTATATGCCAGTTTATTTAGGATTCCAGTACTTTAATATGCTGGAATTTACTGTAAATATTATATCATAAGGAAGTATAAGTGACAATTAGGTATTTTAGTATTGGATTTTTATAAATTAAAGAGGCTGTAAAAAATCTTGTGTCTATGGAAGTTAGACTTTTCTGATAAGAATAA
>CAJUFM010000120.1 GCA_910585745.1 uncultured Eubacterium sp.
CTCCGGCGTCGCACCAGCGAAGTAGGAAAACGGGATATAGGTTTTTCCGTCACGGAACCGGTCATTCAGGAAAGAAATTTCCTGTCCATTCAGCGGGCGGGGACCGCGCAGCCAGTTCAGCATCTCGGTGCCGATCTGCTTATCCGCAGCATAGGCACATAACGCACACACCGTCAGCGCCGCCGTCTGAAAAGGAGTGGAGAGAGCAGCCTCTGGCAGTGCTTTTATCTGATCCAGGCTTTCCGGGAGCGCCGCAAAGGTGAAGGTTTCCCGTTTGTTTCCGATGGATGCCACCGCCGAGCTGGCAGCATCCATAGCGGTGCTTTTCAATTTATCAAAGATCCCCATGATGATTCCTCCTCTAAAATTCTTAGACATAGGAATGCTTTCGATATGTTTTTTTGCTGCCATCCCAATTTTTAGACATCAGGGCAGTCTCATATCCGCCTGTAGTAAGCAAGAGAAGCCCCGGAATTGCCGTTCTTTTCAAAAGAGAAGTATAATTCCAGCGTATCAGGATCGGTGATGGCAACGAAATACGAGACTCCTTCCTCCTCACATAGTAGCTGAACAGACCAGGCCTCGTTGGGACAGCCGTAGTACAACAGTTCATCCAAGAATTTGACCTCCATATTCCGCTCATGCGCCTCGTTTCCATTTTCATCCATTCTGTCAAAATCCGCAGTGAGATCCGTGGTTGGAATATTGCTGTCGTAGATGCGGGTAAAACACAGCGTCGAGACAATGCCCTCATCCGCCGCACTGTACCGCCACCCCTCGACTTCTCCCTCGACCATCTGCCAGCTGCCCTCCAGATCGGACATGGCAAATTCCGCGCCCGGAATGGAAGGCTCACTACCCAACTCCAGCCATTCATCGTTGATCTGGTCATAGGTATAGATCGTGTCGCAGCTGACAGCGTAGTAAATTTCCTGCACAAAATGAGTTTCATGGTCAGTACCCAGGGAGATGATCCGGCAGTTCTGCCCGTTGACAGTCTCCTGAAGCCCTGTGTCCAGCATAACCATGCCAAGTTCGAGGTAATACCGGACAATCTCGGTTTCCCGCAGACGCTCAAATGCCTGCTCGGAGGCCGGATACTCCGCGCCCGAACCACTAACGGAAACTGCGGCAGCTTCCTTGTCAGATGGAGGAATCATATCTGGCTTACCATCCGGAACCGCACTGCTTTCGGAACTGTCTCGGTTCATATCACCCGTCTCCGTCTTGGATATTTCCGGCAGCTTCCCGCCACTTCCGGCTGTCGGAAGCGGCTGTGCGGCATTATTTGCATCTTTGCAGGCAGTCAGACTAAAAATCAGGAGAAGCGCCAGCAGGATGCCTATCCAGCATTGTTTCATATTCTCACCCCCAAGGATCGCATTCCGCGAGGGACCGTATCCCGCTGAGGATGCTGGAATACTCCCAGAGATACCACAGGCTGCCCTTTTGCCGGAGCTTGACCGGCCTGGGAGAATCCGCCCCCGCTGTTTTCAGGAATACCCGGATATACCCGGCTTCTATGTCCTGGGGACGTGGATCCGGAAGCACATTCAGTACATAGGGCTGTGCCGGGGTATAGTTGTTTTTAGGCGCCGCTCCCTCAAAGTAGGCCAGGGGCAGATAAGGCTTATCCCGCAGGCGGTCCCGGAGAAACTGGCTGTCGTAGGGAGTCATGGGTCTGGGACCCCGCAGCATATTCATTGCCTCCACCCCGGCATCCCTGTCCTTTATGTATAGCTGTAATGCACACAGGAACATGGCGCAGGTGTTTTCCGGCTTGGAAAGATCCATCTGTGGACACGTTTGGAATTCCTGCAAGGTAGCGGGGATCATGTTTAATGTGACTGGCATTTTTCTGTCTCCTTTCTTTCAAAAACGGCTAAAAATCTGCGTACTGGTGGTGTGGACTCCGTCTGTATCTTTGAGACGCACTTGAAGCAGCAGGGTATCCGCATCCAATACTGTGACGTAAAATTCTTCTTCTGCGTAATTCTGGTATATCGTCTCAACGCTGAACAGCTGGAGACGCCATGCCTCGTTCCCGCATCCCTCATAAATTGGGGTCTCCTGGTATTCCACCGCCATGGCCTGTGCCTCCCTGAGATAACCGGGATGCCACTCGTCATAATAGTCCACACCGTCCGGCTCAGTCTCGTCCCAAGAACTGTGAAAAGTCAATCTGCGGTCAATCTCCATTTCGCTGGCCGTGAAATTCCAGACCTCCGGATCCCCTTCTGTGACAGTCTCGCCGGAAACCATGCGCCATTGGCCGAACAGGTCCGCCATGCAGTATTCCCCGCCCTTGGCCGGCATGGGCTGCCGCTCCAGCCAGAACTGGTCGCCCAAGAAATCCAGCATCAATTCGCCATCCGCCATATGGCCTTGAGCAAAAACCGTGTCTTCGTTTGTCCCGTCAGCTTCCGTACTCAGAAAAAAGCCACCGCTGCCATCCGAATACCAGAAGCAGTCCGGGCCGATTCCGAGCAGAAGGTGGTACACACCGATATAGTCAAAGCTCCGGGGCTTCCATTCCCGATACCGGGCACCGCCGCCCTCCAACAGGTACAGTTCTATAACCCAATCATCCTCCGGCAAAGTCCCTTCCATCGTCTGGCCTTCCTTTGCCATTATGTACCGTACAGCCTGCCAGCAGGTATTCGTCCACGGATCTTCAGTATCTTCCGGTTCCGAAGTGTTTTCGGGCAAGGCATCCGAATATGTGCTGCTCTCTTTATTGATAGGCGGCAGCGCACTGGATGGGCTGTTCTCACCCATTTTTCTCCCACACGATGCCAGTACCAGCGGCAACAGCAGACAAAGCAACGCTGCCGCAAATCTACTGCTTCTCATATCTATCCTCCACGTCTTTTCATCCACTCGTTATACATTTAAGTTGCAAAATGTTTTCGTTCGCGCGTATAACATCGGGCGGTTACAT
>CAJUFM010000121.1:0-1470 GCA_910585745.1 uncultured Eubacterium sp.
TAAGGCTTGATGCCCAATGCCCGGGAATGGACCTCATCCGCCGATACCCGGCAGAGTCCTTTGCTGCTCACATACCGGGCCAACTCATACATATCATCCTTGTCCGCCTCATCGTGGAGCCGCTGCAGATTCTTTGTACTGGAAAACAGAACCAGCTTTTCCCTTGCCCGGGAGGTGGCTACGTTGATCAGCTCCCGGTTGTTTTTCAGCCACCCGTAGGTCTTCTCCGACATCTGGTCTGTCACTGCGGTAGAAAATAAGATGATATCCTTCTCATCGCCCTGAAACGCATGGACTGTACCGCAGGACACATCCTGGATCCCCCTGTCCTTTAGCATCTGGCTGATGCACTCCTTCTGGTTGGCAAAGGGCGTGATGATCCCGATCTTTTTATCCCGGTTGTCCATCACGTACCGGACGATCTGCTCCGCCTCCCGGGGAGCCGCGTTTTTCAGTTCCGTCTCATTGCCTTTGACATCCACATAGACGAGGGGCTGTTCCGGCTTCTCCCGGCTTTCGATCTTCAATCTGCTGTTGTAATATTTTATGTTGTTGAACTCAATGATCGATCTGCAGCATCGGTAGTGATGCCGCAGAAGAATTTCCTCGCTGACAGCGTCATTTGCCAGGAATGTCTTGTAAATGGAATTATCCAGATAATCGTATTCCTGCGGAATCTGGTAACGCTGCTTAAGGATCTCATTGTCCTTACTGTCCAGAAGGATCACCGGGTTCAGCTGCTGGGGATCTCCCACCAGCATCAGATTCTTTCCCCGGATGACAGGAAGCAGGGACATGGCCGTGCTGCACTGACTGGCCTCATCTATGATGGTCAGGTCAAAATGTGCCTCCGGGCTCCCGATCCGGTGGGACGAGATACAGGAGGTGGCAACCACAGGGAAAATGCGCAGGAATTTTTTTACATTTTCTGTCTCATTCAGATAACTATGAAATGCTTTTACCTTCTCGTTCTCGTCGTCCATCTCCAGGATATGACGCAGATCCCCGTTTTTGGGTTCCCCCAGACGTTTGAGATATTTGATGGAGGTGAAATTCAGGTATTTTTTAAATTCCGCTTCATCGTCATCCAAAAGTGAGAGCGCCTGTTCATTGGTGATCTCGCCGATCTCCTGCAGCTCCCGGCGTATTTCTTCCAATTGCCTTCCCTGCAGGTCAGTCTGGAAAGTCAGATGCTGTGTGCTGCCGAGCAGGCACTCGATCGCCTCCTGTTTTTCCCGCAGTGCCAACGTATTCTCGTATTTTTTCAAAAGCTCTGTCAGTTTCCTGGTGCGGTTGATCTTATTGTCTTTATTTTTTTCCAGCGTTCCCTCAAAAACCGGCTTGTCTTTGATCCGTTCATACTGTTCCCGGATATCGAGAAGCGCCTGCTTTACAAGGTTTGTATTTCCCAGGCGGATCACCGGGAAGGGGATATCTTCTCCCTGTTTGTAGGGAATGGACCGGAGTTTT
>CAJUFM010000121.1:1480-2861 GCA_910585745.1 uncultured Eubacterium sp.
ACCACCGTATCAATGGGGTGGTTGTTGTAGGATGCCAGAAGCACTGTTTTTTCATTAAAAAATGCAGTGATGATGCTGTTGATGATCGTGTGTGACTTTCCGGTGCCGGGCGGACCCTGGACATAGGTGACCGGATATTTCACAGCATTGTGGATCGCAAGAAGCTGATCCAGATTGGCCCGGTGTTCCAAAAGCGCCAGCGGGTAATCCTTCCTCCGCTGGGGTTTGCTCAGCAGCTTTCCGAAAAAAGCTTTAACGGGCTGAGTCTCTTTTCCTTCCTCCAGGCTTTTGATGACCGCTTCATACTCCTTATTCAGATCCACCTTGATATCTCTTGCAAGGGCGATGATATAGGGGCGGTCATCGATCCCCTGCTTAAGCGAATGATAATGTGTGATCCGGTCTTTGATCGTCTCCCTGTGCCGGGTAAATTCCGCAAGCAGGTCATAATCTGCCGGATCCATATATTTCCGGATACTTTCCTTCTCTCCGTTGACAGTAAATTCCCGGCTGATCGTAATCTCTCTGTCCGGCTGGAGGACACGGCGCTTCACATCCAGATACAGCTTCCGGTACGCAAGAACATACAGCGCTTCTCTCTGGCTGCTCCGGCCCTTGACCAGGATACTCAATTCATTCATGACCAGCTGGCGGTACTGCCAGCTTTTATGCTTCTCCGGCCGGGCGCTCTCGTCCTGGAACTGCCGGACCAGCTGCCGGAACTGCTCCTTGTCCAGGGGATATTCTCCATTTTTGAAAGAACTGCCGTCCAGGTGTTCAAGCAGGGAATACTCACACTGGTAAGGCTGGGTGTCCAGGCGGTTGCAGTCGATCAGGTAATTGAGGATCTTCAGGTTCACAGTCTGCCCGAAAAGAGGTTCGTATTTTTCCGGATTCTGCTCTATGTCCTCCACAAGCTGTTCTTCGATCTTGCAGGTAGAAGCCTCCACGACTGCGGCAGACAGGATAGAGTCTATATAAATGGAGTCGTAACGCTCCACCGTATGCATCATCAGGTGAAAGCCTTCCACACTGAGGCTGCGTTTCCTGACATGGATCCCGTGGATCGCGATCCAGTAGTTTGTGATCTGGTCTCTCTGGTTTTTATATTCTATGCTGAGCCATTTTCCCTCATGTACTGCTTTGAAAATATTCTGGGCGATCCTGTCCATACCATCCGCTCCCGAAGTGTCCGCATAATAAGTAAAAAAATCTGTGATTATTGTATCATGTCATACGCGATTTGAAAATACTTTTCCTGTTCGGGTTTACACTTATTTTTCCTTTAGGCGTAACTGTTCACACCCTTTGGGTGCTCCAGTAACCGTATCCAGCCCATTTTAAGTCGCCTTCGGCGAGGGGCTGGATATTATGGCAAATG
>CAJUFM010000122.1 GCA_910585745.1 uncultured Eubacterium sp.
TCTGAGAATACATTGTCCGATCCTTCCAGGAAATGGATATATTCAAAGAAGGCATTCACTTTGGGCGCAACGTTCCCTTCCCTGGCAATGGTCCGTCCGTCTGCAGTTAATTCCTTCAGTTTCTTCTCTTCCTGGTAGATCCCGCGGATCAGCAGGAGCGCCCTGGTCTCTGGAAGTGCCGCAGGCTCATCGTCACTCATGGCAGCGACATTCTGTACAAAAAACGCTTCCGCAAAATACCGCCGGCAATGCATGAAGCAGCCGGTTGTAAGGATCTCCCCGCCGCTTTCCTCTTCCAGTACCCGGTAAGAAATATAGGCGTCACAAGTGATATAGCCAAGGAACTCCCGGAAAAAATGACGCAGATGGTCCGTCCCCCGTGTTTCTTCATAGCAGAAGATAATGACAGGGGGACAGTCTGTCAGTTCGCTGCTGGTATGGACCCAGAGAAAGCTCTTATGTCCGGGACCGTACCCATCTTTATTTACCTGGATATAGGTTTCATCGCACTGGGTATACCTGTAACCCACAAGCAGCTGCGTCATGAATTCATAGACCTCTTCACAGATTTCCGGTACAAGCGTGCCTGCCCAGTTTATGATGGTCTGTTTGTTCAGGGCGATGCCCTGCATCTGGTAATCCCGCGCCTGTCTGTAAAAAGGCAGGCCCAGTGCAAACTTCCTGTAAAGGATGTCTGCCATGATGGTGCAGGATACGGCGCTTTTATCGATCAGAGGGTTCATGTATGGGATGGTAAACAGGTCATGTTCCAGGCCTGCAGAAATAACAGGTGTATAAACCACCTGTGTATAGTAAGGCGTGTCCAGTTTCATGAGTTGTCTGTGCTGGTGCCAGTGGGCGATTCTCCAGTTGTGTTCGCCGTACTGTTCATTCAGTGCGTCCACATCCAGGTCATATAGGATCTGCCGCGGCAGTTTCTCAAGGGAATCTGTCAGGCTGGGGTTCTTTTTTGTACGCCCGCTCCTGGTGGTCTGTCCGCCCTTATGGCTTTCCAAATCAATCGCCCGGGCTCTGCGGTCCTTCGCAGGGCCGGTATCCTCCGCCGTGCTCTCATCTTCCAGTTCTTCCCCCGGATTGTCCAAAGCATCAAGCAGGGCGGGGAAACCTTCTGTTTTGCGGCCGAAGATGGATTTTGTCTTCAGGACGTTTTTCTCGATTTCTTTTTCCAGGAGTTTCTTTAATTCCTCGTTTTCACGGACAATGGCAGCATATTTTTCGTTTAATTCAGAAAACTGGATGTGCGCCTCAGTGCTGATCCTTTCGTTTTCAAGCTGGATCATCCTCAGCCGGGACAGTTCATCATAAAGGGAGACAGCAAGGGAGAGCAGGGTATCTGTGTCGAATTGTCTGATCTGATCAATAAAAATATCCCTGTCTGCCCTCATGGTATTCCCTCCCGATATGATTCAGTCTGAAAGCCTCTGGCACAGCGTCTCCAGTGCTTTCAGAACTTCCTGCTTTTCCTTGATCAATGCCCGGTTCTCTGCTTTCAGCAGACGGATCTGCTCATCTTTTTCGGCGATGACCCGGATGTGCTCTGTGATTGGTTCCGGGGAATCGTTTTCTTCCTGCTTTCTGCCGGAACTCTTCTTCCTCCCGCTTTTTCCGGTAGGGATGATCTCGCCGGTTTCCTCGTCCAGTTTCCCAATCAGCTTCCTGCGGGACCTGGGCTGCTTCTTTTCCTTGTCCCAATACGACTCTGATTCATAGACATAGGTCGTACCGCTTCTTTTGTCTTTGAGCTTTACTAATGACATTGGGAATCCCTCCTTTTTAGTTTTAATTATAAAGCATACCTATTTAAATATCAATACAGTAGTTGCGAATTGTTTGTAAAATATACCTATTTGTATATGAAATAAAGGCATGAGAATTCCCCATGCCATCACTTTCTTTTCCGTCTGCTTTTGGGGTTGTTTACAGGAGGGAGCCGTTTGGGTCCAATAGAGGGTTCAATGGAAAAACCGTCCATCAGCCTTTTAAATTCCTCTGTGGTAATGCTTCTGGCTTCCTGTGCTGTTCCTGGCCACTGGAAGCATCCGTCTGCCAGCCGGATATACAAAAGAATGAATCTGTCCCCGGTCCAAAGGAGTCCCTTGAGCCGGTCGCGTCTGGTGCCACAGAACAAGAATAAGGTATCTTTTTCTAATGGGTTCAGGCCATACTTTAACCTCACCATGGCGGCCAGTCCGTCAATCCCTTTGCGGAGATCGGATCTGCCTGTTGCCAGAATGAGCTTTGAGAAGGTAAAACCATTTTCAGTCAGCATATTTTAACACCCTCAATACCACGGAAAGTTGTTTTTCATCTACACCATCATTGAAATCTATGGTGAAGCCCCCGCACCGGATGCTGATGGAAGGGCGGGTACCGCAGGTCTGGACTGTTTCCTCACACCGTTGTCCTGACATTTGCGCAGGGAAATCCTGTGTAGAGGGAAGTTCAACAAAATACACTTCATTATTAGATGGGATAGATGATGGGTGCTGTGAGGGCTGAGCCTCACATTGATCAAGGAGGTACTTCCTGACCCGT
>CAJUFM010000123.1 GCA_910585745.1 uncultured Eubacterium sp.
AAAATATTCCGGCAATGATGGCGGCTGTGGTGGTGATCTCGGTTCCGTTAGTGATCTTGTTCCTCATTTTCCACAAAAAGATCATGGCAGGAGTGTCGAGAGGAGGGACAAAGGGATGAGAACGATGAGAAAAAAGGCGATGGCTTTTCTCCTGACTTCTGCTCTTGCGGCAGGCAGCCTGACGGCTCTGACAGGATGTCATGGATCTATGGGAATGGGAGATTTTGAGATGCCGGAGGAGTTTGACAGCCGGGGAAGCTATGAGATCACGTTCTGGGCAAAAAATGATACCAACAAGACCCAGACGGCCATTTACGAGCAGGCGATTGCGGGATTTGAGAAGGCATATCCGAATATCCGGGTGAATCTGCGCCTGTATACGGATTACGGGAAGATCTACAATGATGTGATCACGAATATTTCTACCAATACCACGCCGAATGTATGTATCACCTACCCGGACCACATTGCCACCTATCTGACAGGGAACAACCAGGTGGTCCCGCTGGATGAGCTGTTCGAGGATGAGTCTTATGGTCTTGGGGGCAGCGAGGTGCGGTTTGATGCTCCTGCGGAAGAAGAGATCATCCCTCAGTTTCTGGAGGAATGCCGTTTCGGCGGACATTATTATGCGCTGCCGTATATGCGTTCTACGGAAGCCTGTTACGTCAACAAAACCTATGTGGAGAAGCTGGGCTATACCCTGCCGGAGAAATTGACCTGGGATTTTGTGTGGGAGGTGTCTGAGGCGGCAATGGCGCAGGATGAGGAGGAAAATTTCCTCGTCAACGGGCAGAAGGTGATGATTCCGTTTATCTATAAATCCACGGATAACATGATGATCCAGATGCTGCGGCAGAAGGAGGCTGGTTATTCCACGGAGGAGGGCGAGATCCGGCTTTTTAACGATACCACCAGGGAGATTTTGTATACTGTCGCAGAACACGGGAAGACAGGCGCCTTTTCTACTTTCAAAATTTCCAGTTATCCGGCTAATTTCCTGAATGCGGGGCAGTGTATTTTTGCCATTGACTCTACTGCGGGAGCAACCTGGATGGGGACTCATGCGCCGCTGTCTGATATGAGCGAGGACAAGATCGTGGAGTTTGAGACGGAAGTCATGCCGATTCCCCAGTTTGACCCGGAGCATCCCTGGATGATCTCCCAGGGACCGTCGGTCTGTATTTTTAACAAATCGGATCCCCAGGAGGTATTGGCTTCCTGGCTGTTTGTGCAGTATCTTCTGAGCAATGAGGTGCAGATCGCCTATTCGGAGACGGAGGGGTATGTGCCGGTCACGGTGAAGGCGCAGCAGTCGGAGGAGTACCAGGATTATCTGTCCAGATGCGGGGAAGACAACGAGGCTTACTATGACGTCAAGATCCGGGCGGCGCAGCTTCTGCTGGATCATACGGAGCATACCTTCGTGACCCCGGTGTTCAACGGCTCCGCCTCCCTGCGGAACGCGGCCGGCCAGCTGATTGAAAATACAGTGAAATCCGTGCGGAGGAAGGAGACCATCGACGAGGCGTATATGGAGCAGCTATTTGAGGATATCACTTCCCTGTACCGCCTCGACCAGCCAGGAGGTTCTGCCGTGCCGGATGGGTCCGCAAAGGAAGATCTGGGGAAACTGCCCGGGACAGCCGTTGTTCTGCTGGCCTCCCTGGCAGGGATATGGATGGTGATGATTGTATATTTTGTTGCGCAAATGGTCAGGAAACGGAAAAGAATTGCGGAATAATACTATTGATTTTGCGTAAAATTGCGAGTACAATCAAGTCGATGCTTGAAGATGGACGGGCTTCTATGCCGGTACATCGCAGTTTCAGCAGAGAACAATGAAAGCGGAAGCTTTAGTTGAAGAGACACGCTTTCGCGGAAAGGTGGAGAACATGAAAAAGTTAACAGTATTATTTCTGACCTGTGCGCTGGTGCTTGGGTGCGCGGGGTGCGGCGGTTCAGGCGATGACAAGGACAGCGGCAGCGACGCGGCGAACACGAATACGTCCGCGGAGTCAGACGCAGATGCACAGGAGACGGATGCCGCTTCCGGGGAGGAAGGGACAGACGAGAAGTCCGAGGGCGTCATGACCTATGAAGAGTATGCCGCGGCTGACGTGGATACAGAGGTCGTGGTGGAGACCTATGTGCAGACAAAGCAGTCCTGGTGGGAAGACAAGGCGACTCTCTATACACAGGATAAGGACGGGGCTTATTTTATCTACGACATGCCCTGCTCTGAGGAAGACTATGAGAAGCTGGTTCCCGGAACC
>CAJUFM010000124.1 GCA_910585745.1 uncultured Eubacterium sp.
TCTGAGAATACATTGTCCGATCCTTCCAGGAAATGGATATATTCAAAGAAGGCATCCACTTTGGGCGCAACGTTTTCTTCCCTGGCAATGGCCCGTTCGTCTGAGGTTATTTCCTTGAGTTTTTTCTCTTCCTGGTAGATCCCGCGAATCAGCAGGAGCGCCCTGGCCTCCGGAAGCGCCGCAAGTTCCCCGTCACTCATGGCAGCGACATTCTGTACAAAAAATGCTTCCGCAAAATACCGCCGGCAATGCATGAAGCAGCCGGTTGTAAGGATGGCCCCGCCGCTTTCCTCTTCCAGTACCCGGTAAGAAATATAGGCGTCACAGGTGATATAGCCAAGGAACTCCCGGAAAAAATGGCGCAGATGGTCCGTCCCCCGTGTTTCTTCATAGCAGAAGATAATGACAGGGGGACAGTCTGTCAGTTCGCTGCTGGTATGGACCCAAAGAAAGCTCTTATGTCCGGGGCCGTACCCATCTTTATTTACCTGGATATAAGTTTCATCGCACTGGGTATACCTGTAACCCACAAGCAGCAGCGTCATAAATTCATAGAGCTCTTCACAGATCTCCGGCACAAGTGTGCCTGCCCAGTTTATGATGGTCTGCCTGATCAGAGCGATGCCCTGCATCTGGTAATCCAGCGCCTGTCTGTAAAAAGGCAGGCCCAGCGCAAACTTCCTGTAAAGGATGTCTGCCATAATGGTGCTGGATACAGCGCTTTTGTCGATCAGGAGGTTCCTGTATGGGATGGTAAACAGGTCATGTTCCAGGCCTACGGAAACAACAGGCGTATAAACCACCTGTGTATAGTAAGGCGTATCCAGTTTCATGAGTTGTTTGTGTTGGTGCCAGTGGGCGATTCTCCAGTTGTTTTCGCCGTACTGTTCATTCAGCGCGTCCACATCCAGGTCATAGATGATCTGCCGCGGCAGTTTGTCAAGGGAATCCACCAGGCTGGGGTTCTTTTTTGTACGCCCGCCTTTGGCGCCCTGCCTGTCCTTATGGCTTTCAAAATCAATCACCCGGGCTCTGCGGCCCTTCGCGGGATCGACATCCTCCTCTGTGTTCTCATCTACCGGTTCTTCCTCCGGATTGTCCAAAGCGTCCAGCAGGGCGGGGAACCCTTCCGTCTTGCGGCCGAAGATGGATTTTGTCTTCAGGGCGTTTTTCTCGATCTCTTTTTCCAGGAGTTTCTTTAATTCCTCGTTCTCACGGACAATGGCGGCATATTTCCCGTTTAATTCCGAAAACTGGATATGCGCCTCCGTGCTGATTCTTTCGTTTTCAAGCTGGAGCATCCTCAGCCGGGACAGCTCATCATAAAGGGAGACGGCAAGGGAGAGCAGGGTATCCGTGTCGAATTGTTTGATCTGATCGATAAAAGTATCCCTGTCTGCCCTCATTGTACTCCCTCCCGATATGATTCAGCCCGAAAGCCTCTGGCACAGCGCCTCCAGTGTTTTCAGAGCCTCCTGCTTTTCCTTGATCAATGCCCGGTTCTCTGCTTTCAGCAGCCGGATCTGCTCGTCTTTCTCGGCAATGAGCCGGATGTGCTCTGTGATTGGTTCCGGAGAACCGTTTTCTTCCTGTTTCCTGCCGGACCCCTTCTTCCTCCCGCTTTTTCCGGTGGGGACGATCTCGCCGGTGTCCTCATCCAGCTTCCCGATCAGCTTCCTGCGGGACCTGGGCTGCTTTTTTTCCTTGTCCCAATACGACTCTGATTCATAGACATAGGTCGTGCCGCTTCGTTTGTCTTTGAGCTTAACTAATGACATATGGGATCCCTCCTTAGTAGTTATAATTATACCACATACCTATGTAAATGTCAATGTTAATAGTTATGAATTATTCACAAAATATAACTATTGTTATGCAAAATAAAGGCATGGGAATCCCCTATGCCAGCACTATCTTTTCCGTCTGCTTTTGGGGACGGTCACGGGAGGGATCCGTTTGGGTCCAACAGAGGGATCAATGGAAAAGCCGTCCATCAATCTTTTAAATTCCTCTGTGGTAATGCTCCTGGCTTCCTGTGCGGTCCCTGGCCACTGGAAGCATCCGTCTGCCAGCCGGATATACAGAAGGATGAATCTGTCCCCGGTCCAGAGGAGTCCCTTGATCCGGTCGCGTCTGGTGCCGCAGAACAAGAATAAGGTGTCTTTTTCTAATGGGTCGAGGCCGTACTTTAACCTTACCATGGCGGCCAGTCCGTCAATCCCTTTGCGGAGATCGGATCTGCCTGTTGCCA
>CAJUFM010000125.1 GCA_910585745.1 uncultured Eubacterium sp.
ATAGGAATGTTTATAAGCGGAAAACGTCTGTATATGCAGTTTGAGATAATCTGGCATAATAAAATGGGGGTTCAGTATAACAGAAATGTCTTAGTTTATCTGGAACCGGAAAGGGGAAGAGAACTCCACTATGATAAAGTACTGACGGAATATCTCTCCTATGATAAGCCCCAGGGAGATTGGTTTGAAGGAGTGTTTTTTGAACGATATTATTGTAGCCGGGGAAGATGTGTAGAGATGACGGATGAAAGATGTTACATGGAAGTCTGTCATCCGGAAAGTGACAAAAACACGCTGGCCTGTTATGATTTTCAGAGTGGGGAATTTATGTATTTGACAGAAGAAGATCTGGATTGGTATCTTCCATATTTTACGGCGCCATTCCGGAATTTTGAATGTCTCCTGGGAGGAGATGATACGCTGGAGGGGAGGGATTATGACTGGCCGTATTATGATTATTAATAAGGCTGGTGCGGAAGGAGGATAAAATGAGAGGAAAACTACACAGAATGAAAGTACTGATGCTGTCGATAGCCATTGCTGCGGGGATCTGTGCCGGCTGCGGCGAGGAGTATACCGATCCTTCCAGAGATGGAGCTGTTTCCGGCGGAGTGGTCTCTGGCAGTGCCATCTCCGGCGGCGCAGTGAGCGGACAGGCAGTGACCCCGGAGAATAGCGGGAACAGCAGGGAAGAGAGGCAGAATGCAAATTATTGTACGGACACCAACCTGTATGTGGAAAGAGAGGAAGAAGATGAAGAAGAGATTGATCCTATACCCTATGTGGCTCAGATGCGGCTGGATGGTTCCGGGAAAAAGAAGATTGAGATATCGGATCTTCGTGAACTGATATCCGTAGAAGAAAACGGTCTTTTTTGTATTCGGAGTCCGTGGAATGAGACAGAAGAGTATGGGCTCGACATTTTGTGCCGGATTCCGATTGAAAAGGGAGAGGACGGTTTTGATGTGGTGCGGACAGACCAGGTAGAGGAGATATCCGGCCGGGAAGAAGCCATGATTCATTCTGTGTGTGTAGATCCCCAGTATATCGTTTATGCAATAGGAGAGAAGGTTGTAAAGTATGACCGCAGGTCAAAGCAGACCGTAAGTGAGACCAATATGAATTCGTCTGCATTAAATATTAGAAAATGTGGGAATTATTTTGTGCTGTGGGATGGATGGCATGACAATGAAATATTATATTACCAGAAGAGGGACGGGAAGAGCTGGAAGAAGATGGAAAGCGGGATGGGAATTTATGAAAAAGGGACTGTATTCGGACAGGATGTGTTTTTCTATGAGAGGGATGATGACGGGGATATTCATCTGTGTGATCTGAGAAAGGAAGAGAGTAAAACATTTATTTCGGAAGAGAGGCTGGAAGGCGCCTGTACTGGGCTGGCGGGGCTGAAACAACTGAAATTCTGCGGCGTTCAGGATATGTGGTATGAGGAGGGACGGCTCTATGTCCAGTGTGAGGCGGCATGGCTGCAGGGAAAAGAATATCATATGGCATATTTTCTGTTCAGCCAGTCACCGGGGGAGACAGAGATCCGTTATGAAAAAGAGATCACGGAGTGTATGTCTTCCATGGGCAGGACCCGGAAGGGGAAGTTTATCATCGGACCGGATTACCATTGGCGCAGCGAGCGGACCGCGGTGGAACACGCAGTCATCAACGATGCCCAGTGTTACCGGATCATGAATGGAAAAGCCTTTTTTAGTATCTATGATTACGAGAACAATAGAGGGCGGGCGGGATGTTATGATCTGAATACCGGAGAATTCCGATGGCTGACGAAGAAAGACAGGGAATATTATGAAACCTGGTATGAACCTGACGGGGGATTTTGGGATCATGGAAACGATGGAAACGGAGTAGTGCTGGGGAAAGATCCCGAACGCAGGGACTTCAGCTTTGCACCATACAGAAAGTCCAGCTAATAAATGTCAATAGTAAAATAAAAATTTTTTATATTTATTTT
>CAJUFM010000126.1 GCA_910585745.1 uncultured Eubacterium sp.
GTCAGAGACCGGTATAAATCTGAATTTTCACTAATTACCTCTGTCGCTGTCTTTACTCCCCCGTTTTCGAACTTATAACGGTCTGTCCCAAACCCACACTTTAAGGAAAGCCAGTTCAGGTCATCATTTATGGCTCTGCTGTGTTCCTCGATCCTCAGTTCCATATTCACTTCGTGCATAGCCTCTTTTGACTCCGAATTCTTAAAGTAATCCTCTGGCAGTTCATAAAAGATCGTATCATCCGGATCAAAGACAGCGTTACCGTTCTCTGCAATCAGAAGCTCAGGGGCCACAAAGATCCTCTTGCGTCCCAATGAAAATTCATTTGCGTAGCTGTCATATTCCAGATCCAGCTTCCTGACCACATCTATACCATTGGCAAACAGAGACACCCCCATAGGATTCGTAGTATCTTCATCTGCGTTATTGACCAAATTCAGACGGTCAATAACAAAAAGAGGCTGGTCAGAACCCGTTTCAATTCGTTCTGCCAGTCCGCAAAATGCTGGTATCTCTTCCCACTGCTCTGGTGTTAACTCCCTTCCTGCCCCAGCCGTATTCTCCACAACACTATTCTCGATCACATACTGTTTCCGTTCCTCACCTGGCACATCCTCCAACTTATGATATTGAAACTGAATATACTTCTTGCGCTTGCAAGTTGTTGGAAATGTAAAGATACATTCCGTTACCACCTTATTTTTCCAGGATGTTGGATAGATATTGGCAGCTTCTACATAGTTGATTCCGACTGTGCCACCTTTCATATTTCCCGCTTCATCCACAACTGCATCTCTGATATACACCACATAAGCCACTGTCCCAAGTGCAGACTTCCATTCCTGATACTCATTCCCCAGCTCTTCCCATGTATTTTCAGTCAGTACTTGCTTTACAAATGCATCTGTAGTTTCATCCCCCAACGTAATTATCACCCGCTCATTCAAAAGCAGATCAGCCATGTCCTCACACACCTTTTTCGCCATTCCCAGCGCATAACGGGTACAGTTGACAGATGTTCCGTTCCCTCTGTACACCTTATATCTGTGGAACCTGCGGACATTAGAATTATACCAGCTGCGCCACACCTCAATCCGCCTGTAGAAGGTTTTATCCAGCGTATCAATCTCTTTATTTCTAAAATAAGCAAATATATCCATGGTCAGTCCTCCCTTTCAGACACCGGCAGCCAATGCTTTACTTTCGTCCACATCCCCATTACCAGGTAACGGATCGCGTCCATACAGTGGTCCCCGATCTTGACTGGTTCTTCTTTTCCTTTTTCGATAGAGTCCTTGTCATATTCGTATGTCTGGAACTCATTGATCGCCCTGTCCTGTCCGCTTGATATGCTCATCAATTGGAATGTCAATACTTTCTGCACACGGCTGATCCCAAGCTTTACATCATTTTCTGCATTGCGGATGCTCACGGGGACATTTGTGATCCTGCATGCTCGTTTTATTTCTTCCTGAAGCCCCTGTGCTGACGGATCCAGATATAGGTAAAACCGAACATCTGCAGTCCCATACTTTTCTCCAAGTTCAACTACAAAATTCACAAAATCCCTGGCATACTCCGAAGGGCTCTTCTGATGCCCGCTTTCCCGACCACTGTGGTAATATTCTCCTAACCCTTTCAGTATCCTGCCTCCCAGATCCAGCCCTGCAGCCTGAAATGTAGTCGCATTCTGCTGTCCATAGTCACCGCCGATCCCAATAATGGAGAAACGTTGTCCCTCTTCGGGTTCACTAATGTGATTCTGGCCAAACATGTAATAAACCGCATCATCAATACCGGTACTCTCACCCAGCCATACC
>CAJUFM010000127.1 GCA_910585745.1 uncultured Eubacterium sp.
ATAGGGGTCTGAAAGCCTTATAAAATCAAGGCTGAAGATTCCGAGAAGTTATATATTGAGATAGGAGGACATTATATTGTTGATGGACATCATACAACAGTTGCAAATACAATGTTAGGAAGAGGAACTGAAATTAATATGAATATGTACACTCAACAACCTCCTTCTGCTACAGATATCTATTGGTCCAAAAAGTGGTATGAAATTGGGAAAAGAGTAATTAAAGTTACGGAGTGATATTATGGAAAGATTATCGGTTTATGGAGAGATATTATATCTCGGATATTCTTTTGAAAAAGGAAGGTGTTCAATTGGTAGATGGAAAAGGAAATATAGAAAGACCAACTATTAAAAGTCAAGTAGATAATTGAAAAAACAAAAGAAAAGAAATTTTCATAGGAAAAAGAGCACGACAACAAGACCTGCTGTCAGGCAGGCTGGAAAGGGAAAAGGAGTTAAGCCTTTGGAACGTAAGGCTGATTATTTTTCACAACAGCATAAATAATGTTACACATTTTTCTTGCCACAGCGCCGATGCAGGTTAAATGATGTTTACCTTCCGCCCTCTTTTTCTGGTAATAGGCACTTAATACAGGGTCTTTAAAGGCGGCGACCAGGGCGGCTTGAAAAATGGCTTTCCGCAGGTATGGTGATCCGCGCTTGCTCATTACATTGTGGGCTGCTTCAAATTCGCCGGATTGTGTGACAGTGGCGTCAAGCCCGGCAAAAGCCACCAGTTTTCTGGGACTGTCAAATTTAGATATGTCACCGATTTCGCTGATGATGGCAGCTCCTGTGACACTGCCTATTCCAGTAATGGTAGTAATGGGGGATTCCAGCTTTTCCATGACGCCAGCGATTTCGGCTTCCGTTTCTTTTACCTGTTTTTCAATAAAGGAAATCTGTTCGATCAGCGCTTTGAGCTGAAAGGTGAAGCTGTTTTTGGCAAAAGTAACGCCAAAGGAACAGGACGCGGCAGCCTTTAACTGCTCCGCTTTTGCGGCGCCGACTTGCCTGCGGCTGAGCTTTGCCAGCAGTTCTGCAAGGGTTTGCGATGAAACCGCCTCAAAATCAATGGGCGAAGAAAACTGTAGAAGGATTTCTTTTGATGTCTTGCCAAAGATATCAGAAAAAATGGACTGGTATTCCGGGAAGACCTGATCCAGCACACAGACAACCTTACGCTTTAAGTCACTGATGGATTCCACCAGATAGGTGCGGAAACGTGTAAGTGAACGCAGAGAAAACAAATCTTCGTCTGCAAGCCTGGTTTCCACGAACTGCCCATACCGGATCAGGTCAGCGATCAGGACGGAATCAATGATATCGTTTTTGCGTTTGCGGATTTCTGTTCCCCTGCGCCATCCGTCGGTCTGGATCGGATTGATAACATGGAGAAGGAACCCTTTTTCAAAGAGGAAAGAGTAAACAGAAAGCCAGTAGTGGCCGGTAGCTTCCATACCGATCTCAAAATCGGAGGGGTTTGAAGAATAAGATGCGAGTTTGAAAAACAAGGCATTTCCCCCATCCGAAGTATTGGGAAAGGAAAAAGCTTTGAATATTATTTTTCCGGTATCGTCCATCATGGAAGCAACATGATTATTTTTACCAATGTCAATGCCAACAAAAAACATAAGAACACCTCAGGAAAAAAATTTCAGATTGGGAGACCACTCATCTAATAAGCGCCACTACCTTGTGCTAAATACGGAGAGAAGCCATAGGGCAACCAACATCCAACTCATACGCGGAAAGCTTAATAACTTCTCGGAATCTCAATGAATGTGATTCTAACTGAAAATTGACAACT